>NZ_QSTQ01000032.1:0-11522 GCF_003438275.1 Collinsella sp. OM07-12 | reverse complement strand
TCCTTGGTGACCATAGGAGCTCCTTCGCTTTCGCCTGCTATTTAAGCAAGAAAGATTATAGGAAAAGTCCCAGTATCCAAAGCAGTCTAACACAACGGCACTAACGGACAAGGTGCTTGCATAAAGCCAGTTAATATATGGAATGCGATATTAGATCCATTTTCCGGAGAGCGCATCATGGACCCATATGATCGGGAAGAACGCGATCGGCGCAGAGACAAAAACGATCGCTGGGACATTTTGTCCCAGTTGCAAACGAAGGGAAGCCCATGAAGAGGTTCGAGAAGATCACCAGATTGATCCCTCTGCTCGAGGCAGAGGAAAGCCATGGCAAATGGTTCGTCGACAACCGGCACGAGGGGACCCTCGAAGACCCCTTCATCGCCCCATATGTCGAATACGGGAAGGCTGCAAATGAGCTGATCTTCATGGTCCACGAGTGCGTCGATGACAACGAGGACCTCGCCGTGCGCAATTACAGGGAGGTGCTTGAGAGCTGCGGATTGCCTGACGAAGAGTCCATGCTCGCAGCCGACGTCGCGAAATGTGACGCGAGATGCACTCTCGCCATGATCCTCTACGTCGTCCGCGGGGACAGGTTCTGCGAGGGGTTCCTGCTCCGCCACCTGGAGAACGGGTCGATGCTCAAATGGATGAAGAGACTCGAGGAGATCGATGGCGAATAGCACTGAGACAAATTGTCCCAGTGCCGAGAAGAGAACTGACCACCTTAGCAATAAAGAGGAAATCATCCTGAGGTGAGATAATAAAAACAAATCCGCGAACATGAGCATCGCAGAAACGAGATCTGTCCATGAGCAATTACGAGATAATCCCGGTTTCAATCGGGGGCGCGCCGAGAACCAATCTCATCGCCTCCGGAAACGTGCCAATCATCGACTCCTTCGAAGCACTGGAGTTCGAATTCGATGAAAGCGTCGACAAGGCCAGCCGCATCGATTACGGTGTCGCCGCTGGAAGCGGCCTCATCACCGGCCTGCTCAGCGTTCTCCTCGGAAAGCCGCTTTCGATCGAAGAGGCATCGAAGGTCGGAGGGAAAGAAGCGGACAGGATCGTCGTCGGCACCGCGCGCTCTCTCGGCTGCAAGCTTCCGAATGACAAGGCCATCTTCGGAAAGGACGGGAGATGTGATGCCGAGGCGCTGGCCAAGGCGATTGAGTTTCTGGAAAAGAAGTTCCCGATCCCCAGGACAAGCTGACACCAGAATTCGGCGGTGGCTTGCAGCACCATCTCAGGGATTACGCGCATCACCCGACCCTCCTCGGCCTGTTCTTCTCGATTCTCGCTCAGTTCACAGGCATAGGGTACGGAACGGACACTGCAGGAAACTTCATAAAGCCCCCGTTGCCAGCCGATGCGCTCGTGGGGAAGAACGTCCCGGAGAAGATCGCGATAGGAACGTTCAACTGGCTCTTCCACCTGATCAGCGACATCGACGGATCGCATGCGAACGCGGGCAAGGGCACTGGTATACCCGGCCCGATCCTCTCGATGCTGAAGGAGCTCTCGTCGACACCGTTCTTCCAAAACATCAAAGTCAATTACAAAGACAGCGAGATCTCGTTCTCGCAATGGCTCTCCAAGCTGTTCAACGGCACCTACTTCAAGGACTCCGACGGCAAGCCCGTCCGCTTCGACTTCAGAACCGAGATGGGTCTGGCGACGCAGATCGTCGAAGAGTCGCTCTTCGTTTTAGCGAACGAGGTCATCGTCCGCGTCTTCTACACGGTCTCGAGGCTCGCGTCGGAGATAAGGTCCAAGAGCATCTCCTCGCTGAGGGAGCTCGAAAGGATCGACCCGAAGGGCTTCATCCCCATCAAGAGCCGCGCCCTCACGAGGATGTGCACCGTATCGAGCGGCACGTTTGTCGCCGTCAACTCCGTCGGAAGTGTCATTAAGGCAGGGATAGCCTCAAGGGGCAATGCCGGCATGTTCGCGAAGTCGTTCTTCCTCAACGTGAGCTACCCGGGAATCGGCAGGTTTGCTATCGCCTGCTTTTTCGATGCAAAGTACATCAAGGAAGATGTTACGACGGCATACAAACGCGCTATGAAGGAACATGAGGAACAGAAGCGCAAACGCGAAGATGAACTGCAAAGGCTTTCTGCGAAATACAAATTCCTTACTCTGAGCCCAGCTCAAACCAGGCTGCTTTATTCGTTCGAGTTCATGATGGTCGCTTACGATATTCTGAATACCAAGAAGAAGGAAGTTGCGAAGGCGAAAGCCGAATGGCTGAGCAGCTGGGAGGCAAGCGTCTGCGAATCCCTGAGCGTCAACAGTGAAGAGTTCTTCGTCAGAAGCGGTCGTCAGGCGTTCGAGTTGATGAAGGAAATCTCGGGCAACGTAAAGGACAGGTCCTGGATCGACCTCATGGTGCTCGAGCTCTCTCAGTTCAAGCCTTATTTCCAGCTCGGCGAGGAGAGGGACAAGTCCTTGAAGAAGCTGAAGATGAAGGCGGACTACCTTTCCGACGTGTTCTGCAAGGGCCAGGACTACATAGCCGAAAAAGACGTGAAGTCCATCCGGAAGGCGTATTCGAGTGCGGCTGGGACCGTGACGGGAAGCCGCAAGAGGACCGCCGCGGCAGCGGCTGCGACCGTCGCGGCACCCGCAGCTACCGCGGGCGGAGCACTCGCCTTCGCCCCTCAGATCGCCGTGCTGATCACGGGAAACGCCGTCGCTGGCCTCTCGGGAGCAGCGCTGACCAGTGCGAGCCTGGCGTTCATCGGAGGGGGCTCCCTGGCAGTGGGGGGTCTGGGAATGGCGGGAGGAACGGCCATCCTGACGGGCGGCGGCGCCCTTATCGGGCTGGCTGGGTCGGGAGTCACCACCGCCGTATCCGTCGTCGTCCAAGCATCTGAAGCGTTCGTCCAAAGCGAGTGTTCAAAACTCCTGGCATTCTGCACTGAAGTTGCAATAAGGAAATACGGCAGATACGACATTGCCGAACTCGTCCATGAGGGCATCGCAAATTGTGCGACCGAGCTCAAGTCAGAGATTGAAGCACTCTCAAAGGCGGAAAAGAAGCCCAACGGGAAACTCCTTTCGCAGATGAAGAAAAACTTGAAATGCATGGAGCGCTGCGAGAAGGCATTGCTGAAAGCGGTGAAGAAATAATGACCGAAGAGCAGAACCGTAAACCGGAAGAAACTGACCAGCCGGAAGAACATGATAAAGACCTAAATTCTTCTGACGCAGAAATAGGCAATGATTTTGAACCCAATGACCACGAATCGACTTCCGAGGCATACCCAGCATTGGCCCCTGGTGCCCAAGAAGCATTAAAGACGCTGTCCGAGATAGCCCTTCGCACCCCTCAAATACAAGTAAATATCCCGAAAACCACGCTCGCCACATTTACGAGATTTTCGGAAAACATTATAAATGCGTACATGAAGACCCTCGAGGTTTCCCAAGTCTTAGCCGATGCGTTTAAGCCAATACACGAATTTCTATCCGGGCTAATTAAAAGCATCAATTGGGAAGGACTCTCAAAGGCTTTAGAGGGGCTGGATTTCGAGGGACTTCAAGAGGGAGCTAAGACCTGGGGCGAGTATGGATGGGTAGTTAGTGATTTGTCCCCATCCGAAATCAGAAACGTTCCCGAATCGCTTACGGATGCAGATAGACATTACTTGCAATACATGACGAAAGGGAGAGTTCGGAATCTCTTCGACAATGTTCTCGCGGAAATACCGCGAAAGAAAGATTTCGAGGAATGTATCATCCTCTATGAGGAAAAGCACTACAAACCTTGCGCGATGATGCTTTGCTCGCTGATAGAAGGTCAGCTAATCAAGTATGTTCCAAAAACAACATGGAAAAGAAATGGCAACAAGGCGCTAGAAAAGATCAGGGAAACGTCCGATATAGACAGCGATCTGGCGGATGCCATCTGGATACTAAACACTCTAAGTGCCTACAATTACTTTTTCCATAATGGAGAAAACTTCAATCGAGCGGTAGAAGGTGAACTAAACAGAAACTTCTTGATGCACGGAATGATGTATAGACCCGTCCTGAAGAGGACCTGCATTAAGCTGTTTTTACTCCTCGAATCAATCGTAACAATGATGCCCGATTGCGCTTCTCGCCAGCAGCAGTAAGGCAAAAGTTTCTTCCCAGTTCTCTTACAGCCACCCGCAATTATTATTTGCACAGGCGACGAGGCCGCAAGAAGATGACCTGCGCTTTCCTTCTCAACATGCCAGCCACTTGTCGTTACTCCTGGAAGATAATCGCAAATGGCTTGCAGGTTGGCGGCGCTAGGGGAGGGTTTCTGATCGCTCTGCCCCGCCCCGTTTCCCACTGGGACAAAAATTGAAACTCACCTCGTCCGAGTTTCGTTTGAGTTTCGATTTTTGTCCCAGTGCTGTCCCAGCATTGTGCCGCAGCATATCGCAACGGGTTGCCATGTTCGGGTGACTGCAAACCAGGTAAAATGAGTGAACAAAGTAGAAAGCACACTGCACAGAGTGGGAATAGTAAATAGCCCTTTGCGAGGGAGGTCGGAAACGGCCTCCCTCGTTTTTTATTTGCCTGCCATGGGCGCGTGTGCGCTGTGGTGTATGTGGTACATACAAGCCTGTCGTTCAATCTCTCAAGCTGTTTAGCTGGGATGATTGTTTGCTGGTACGTTTTAAAGTGCTTTCAATTACCGAAGCAACGCCATCACTTTATTTCTAATTAATGCTGGCCAGCAGATTGCTTTCGCCCGCAAGAGGCCGCTCGGACTGGTACTCAAAATGTACTCACGACGTTTTGAGTATCGATTTGCTGGTACTCACAGACGGTAAAAACGGCTGTCTACCTCGATATATTCGTTATCCCCAACGACTCGTCAACGAATACTGACTAGTGATTGAGTGCTGCATGGCTCAAATTAGCTTACGTAATTACGTAATTACGTATTCTGAAGTAAAATGATTTCGGCCAATTAAGGAACGTAGAACAGGTCAATTCGGAGGGGCGACCATGGAGGAAGATCAGGCTGTTCATGCCGAGAGGGAGCTGGATAAGTTCACGCTCTCGATAACCCGCGAGGATAAGCGGGCTCTTAAGTCCTATGCCGCGCGCCAGGATAAGACGGTGGCTAAAGTCCTGCGCGAATGGATTGACGAGAAGTGCAAGGGGGAGAAGTGATGTCTCAGACGGCGCAAGCAGTCGTTCAGAACCTTGTTGATCGCGCTGTCAAGCTGGGCGATCGTCAGCTCGCTGCCGACATCCGCGCCTTTGCGGCGCAGCGCCAGTTTGGGCTTGTATTTGAACATAACCGTCCAGAGCGACTTCGCCTTTATGGCAAACCTATCATGGAGGGCGATGTCGTACAGGTGCTTCCCGAGCGTGGTAAAAAAGAGGACTCTAGCTCCCAACTGCTATGGTTGGTAAATGCCGTTCGGGGGGGGGTTGCTGATCTAAAGCCATATCAATCGCCCTCATATGACGAAAACGAATGTGAGCCCCGCTCCGTTGCTGTCGACGATGTCGTGCCTGTTGCTGAATATGACCAGCCGATTTATGCTGGCCTCAAAGAGACTGGGCGTGTCGAGCGCGCTAGCGATAAGCCCTATCAAGTAGTCATTAACGGCGAAAACTACCATGCTCTTGAAACCTTGGCCTTTGCCTATGCAGGCAAAGTGGACTGCATATATATTGACCCACCCTATAACACTGGCGCCCGCGACTGGAAATACAACAACGATTACGTCGACGGCTCCGACGCCTATCGTCACTCCAAATGGCTCGCCTTCATGGAGCGCCGCCTCAAACTCGCCAGACAACTGCTCAACCCCAACGATTCCGTACTCATCGTGACGATCGACGAGAAGGAGTACCTGAGGCTGGGGATGTTGTTGGAGAGCGTGTTCAACGGCGCAAAAATACAAATGGTGACATCTGTAATTAACCCTAAGGGCAATCGTCGGGATAACGAGTTTTCGCGTTGCGAGGAGTATTTATTCTTTGTGCTTATTGGGGGCGCTTCCGTTGGGAGCATTGGCAACACAATGCTGAAACAGGAAGAGAAGAAGGCGAAGCCAATCCGTTGGAAGGGCCTGCTGCGTAGCGCAAGCAACAACGGAAGAAGAACCGCTCGGCCAAATCTATTTTATCCGCTTGTTTTCTCTGCCGAAGACGGCTCCTATATTAGGTGCGGAGACTCACTTCCCGTAGATTACAATCGCAACTCTTATCTAACTAATGATAGTGAAGTTGTCGTATGGCCAATCGGCGAAGGGGGACAAGAGCTCACCTGGTCTCTTAAACCCGATACATTTCGCGCCTATCAGTCAGAAGGCTACATAAAATTCGGGCCATGGGATGGCATTAAACGTGTTCCATATCATCTTACTTCTGGTCAAGTTAAGGATGTTCAGTCTGGAAAGCTGGCTGTTCGCGGATATGATGCCGATGGAGCTGTTGTCCTGGAGCAACAAGGCGAAGCAAACGTTCGTCCAATGACCGTATGGAACCAAAAATCGCATTCAGCTAGCGAGTCAGGGACAGGAATATTGAAGTGCTTGCTCCCGAACAGGCGCTTCCCATTCCCAAAGTCCCTCTATGCCGTCGAAGACACCATTCGCTTTTTCGTCGCCGACAAGCCCGACGCCCTTGTAGTCGATTTCTTCTCAGGATCGGGCACCACGGCACATGCCGTCATGCGCTTGAACCATCAGGATGGCGGGCGCAGGCGCTCCATCAGCGTAACGAATAACGAGGTCTCCGAGGACGAATCCAAAAAGCTCACCAAGCGCGGTCTTCGCCAGGGCGACCCCGAATGGGAGGCGCTGGGCATCTGCCAGTACGTTACCAAACCACGCGTCACGGCGGCCATCACGGGCAAGACGCCCGAGGGCGATTCCATCAAGGGTGACTACAAGTTCACCGACGAGTTCCCCATGGCCGACGGCTTCGAGGAAAACGCCGTCTTCTTTGACCTCACCTACGAAGACCCGGACGCCGTCGAGCTGGGCGTGGCCTTCGAGGAGATCGCGCCCCTGCTCTGGCTGCGCGCTGGTTCGCGTGGCAGCATCATCAAGCACGAGCAGCCGGGCTTTGCCATGGCCGACGCCTACGCCGTCCTCTTCGACTTTGCTTCGGTCGGCGCTTTCATAGACGCCGTCAAGCAGAATGCCAGCATAGGGTGCGCCTATGTGATCACGGACGACACGGCTCGATACGCCTCCGTCAAGGCACAACTGCCTGGGCTCGACGTCGTCCGCCTGTACGAGAACTACCTGCAATCGTTCAAGATTGCCGCCGAGGATGCGGTGAGGTAAACATGAGAGTCGAACTTAAGGATTTCCAAGCCGGTGCGGTCGCGACCCTGGCGAACAAGTTGCAGTCGATGTGCCGACGCTACGAGCAGGACGGCGAGCTGTCCTCGATATGCCTCGCATCTCCCACGGGGTCGGGCAAAACGGTCATGTGCGCAGCGACGATCGAAGCGCTCTTCTTCGGAGACGACGATCTGAGCCTCATGCCCGACGAGAATGCCGTCGTTCTTTGGCTCTCGGATTCCCCGAGCCTGAACGAGCAGACGAGCGTGCGTTTCTCAAACGTGGCGGACAAGCTGGCAGACAGCATCCTTGACAGGCGCCACCTGGTCACAATTACCAACGACTTCGGAGCCGCGCACGACATTCTCGAGCCGCGCCACGTCTATTTCCTCAGCAAGGACCTACTCAGTAAGAACGGCCTGCTCACCAAGGGTAGTGAGGCCAACTCCGGCCGCGTGTTCTGGGACATCCTTGACCGCACCATCAGGGACCCGGAGCGTAACCTCTATCTGTTCATCGACGAGGCACACCGCGGCTTGGGGGCCAATGCCTCGAGCGAGCGCGGCACCGCGACGATCTACGCCAGCCTCATTGATGGGCTCGACGGCCGTGCAGCGATGCCCATCGTCGTCGGGGTCTCTGCCACGCCGCAGAGGTTCGAGGCGGCCATGGACCAGCGCGCCGATCGCGTACGTATGCCAAAGGTCGCTGTGACCCCTCGCGAGGTTCAGGAGTCAGGTCTGCTCAAGGACATCATCGAGTTGCGCGTGCCAGAGAAGGACGACCCGGTCGAGCACCAGTATCTCACTATGGCGTGCGAGCGCTATGCCCTGACTTGCCGCGAATGGGGCGAGTACTGTGCCCGTGAGGGCGAGAGCCCCGTCAACCCGCTGCTGCTCATCCAAGCGGCGGACAACGTGAGCAACTCGGCCCTGGCTGAGATGTGCGACCAGATCACGGGCCTGGTCCCCGGCCTTTCCGAGGCGATGTCGTTCGCCAACGTCTTCGGCGAGCATAAGGACATCGCGGCGGGAAAATACCTTATTCCCTATGTCGAACCCGAGTTCGTTCAGGACACCTCGCGCATTCGCGTGCTCTTCGCCAAGGAGGCTGTCTCCAACGGATGGGACTGCCCGCGAGCGGAGGTCATCTTCTCGCAGCGCAGGCGTTCGGACTCGACCTATATCGCACAGCTCGTGGGACGTATGGTACGCACTCCACTTGCGCGGCGCATCGAATCCGATGATCTTTTGAACTCCGTCGCCTGCTACCTGCCCCAGTTCAATCCCGAGAGCACTCAGGACGTGGTCGACTACCTCATGGGCCGCAAGGACGACATGGGCGAGAGCTCCATCGGCAAGCAGAACATCGTTCTCAACCCCGTGACTATCACGGCGGCTGCGCCCAAGTCCGAAGCCGACTACCAACAGGAGCTCAAGGCGTACGAGGAGAACGAGAAAGCCATCGAGGCGGCGCGGCAGGCACAACCCGGCTACCAGGCGCCGCTTGCCGGCATCGCGATTCAGGAGCCGTTGGACATGCAGGGAGCGCAGCCCTCGCTTGCCTCGGCGGTCAGGCCCGTCGACGTCCCGGCGCCAGAAGCGGAGCTGGCGCCTCAGCCCGCAACGGGCAACTACGTTGCAGCGTCTGCCCCGCAGCAACCTGCGACACCTGAGCCAAGTTCCGCACAGACCGAGCCGACCCAGACCGTCTCGGTCGTAATACCCGTGCCCATGGCAAAGCCCAAGCCGCCCACCAAGCGCGAGCAGTCTTTCACGCATCAGGAGTGGCAGGGCATCCGCACAGCCTTCGATTCCATCCCCGTGCAGCGCATTCCGAAAAAGGCCAGGAACGAATTCCAGAGCCTGGTTAAGACGGCGACTCTGCTTGTCGAGACTGGCCTCGATGTCAATGCCGCGGCCGACGTGAAAAAACAGTTCGTTCAGAAGCTCAAGGGATACATCGTTGCTAACGAGGACGAGTACCGCGAAGCCAAACACGACGTAGAGGTTGCCGAGACCGTCAAGATCACGCTCGACAAGCTCAACGAGACCGAGGACCAGGAGCAGGAGGAGGCCCGCACGGACGCCGAAGGCCTCAGAAAGGCCGCCCGCGACGCCGACATGCATTTCACTAAGGAGTTTGCGAATGAGTATCGTCGCGCCAACTTCAAGGAGCTTGGGCGGCCCGAGTGCGACCTGCGCCTTGCCGCAGCGGTGCGCACGCAGGCCATCGTCGATGCGCTCGAGGGCTGGGCGGCTCAATGCCGAAAGGAATACTTCGATAAGGTCGATGGATCTGGCGATTATGACTACCTTAACGACGCGGCAAAGCAGCGCTACGACGAGCTGGCCCGTGAAACCGAGGGCAAGCGCCTCACAAAGATAGAGTGGCCCACGTCTACTAGCACGTCGGACGACTTCGCTAAGTATCCGTGCCATATTGTGCAGAAAGAGGACGGCCTCTGCCCGCTCGACCTGAACCCGGCGGAAGACTATATCGTTAGGAACGAATTGGCAAAGAATCGTACGGTTGCCTTCTATCGCAATCCGTCGGGCAGCATGTCTGCTAAGGCGTTTTCGATCCCGTACATGTCTTCGGTGGGACGCAAGGCCCTGCATCCAGACTTCCTCTTCTTCGTGAAGGATGCAGCGGGCGTCATCAGGCCGTCCATCGTTGACCCTCATGGCGAGTTCCTCGGCGACACGCTAGCAAAGCTTAGGGGCTATGTGACCTATCTGCGCGATTATCCCGATGTGTTCAAGCAGGTACTCTTCGTCGGGGATATGGGCGAGGGCGTGTACAAGGTGCTCAACCTCTTGCGATCCGATGTGCAGGATGCCGTGATGGGCTACAGCGATGTCGACTGTAAGGCGCTCTTCTACGGCTCCTTCGCAAACGACTATCACTAGGATTGTCGGGATTTGCCCGGCGGGCGTCTCGGATCATATGCCAGAACCGAATTAGTAAGGCTCGTTAAGGCGGCCGTCCGTTAGGGGCGGCCGTCCCTCTTCAGTCTTGACCCATGATTTCCAGTGTTTCGGTGGCATTCGCCGGTCATGAACTCGTATCCGTTGCGTGGGTGGCACCTTCGCTACGCCGCGTCAAGGGGCCCATGAGACCCCGCACAAACCTCCGCTTCGCTCCGGTTGGTGGAGGTCGTCATGGACTCCCTTGACCCGTCGTCGCTCCGGTGCAGCGTCGCCATTCGGCTTTGCCCGCAAGGGCGAGATGTTCAGGGCAGCGTGCCCGGAAACGGAGGAAGACATGCAGGAGCTGATGACGAGGGAGATTGCAGAGGAGCTGCCGAGGCTCTATGAGCAAGACTGCGCGGAAGACCTCACGGTATACGTCCACTACTTCTCGTGCGTGAACGGATGGGACTGGTGGCTGCTCAAGTTCGATGGGACGGACGAGGCGTTCAGCCTCGTCGAAGGCTATGACGACGAGCTCGGCTAATTCAGCATCAAGGAGATGGAGGAGCTGAACCGCCAAATGGGGTTCGCCGCCGTCGAGCGCGACGAGCACTTCGAGCCGAAGCCGCTTAGCGCCGTCAGGGGGAGGTAGCTCCATGGAGATGAACGAGTTTGACGCCGTGGGCAGATTCGGCAAGTCCCCGGGGCACGGCCCACTTGCTTAAACTGCTCAATTTTTCGTGCTCACGGTGCTTATTTCCCAGTGATCAATCGGACCACTTTTTAGTGAACATCAACAAACATCCGTGCAGCGGCGGACGAGATGGCGACTCGCATCGCCGACATGCTCATGCACATGGGCGGCGACTAGCCAGGGCGATCCCCGCAAAGGGCATTATTATCCGGGAAGCGTTTGGTTGCGAGCCACGCCGGTGTGAGGGCCTGAGTCGTCAGGCCCCGCACAGGGGGACCGCGATGGTGGCCACCGCGCCGCCCGAGGGACTGTTGGCGAGCGAGACGGAGCCCCCGTGGGCGCTCGCGGCCTCGGAGGCGGCGTGGAGGCCGAGCCCGTAGTGGCGGCCTCCGTCGCGCGAGGAGCGGGAGGAGTCGTCTGTGAAGAGGCGCTCGCAGCCGCGTTCGAGGGCGGCGGGAGAGAAGCCCGGTCCGTCGTCAGCGACCTCGATGACGAGGTGTCCGCCCGCGACGTCGCAGGAGACCGCCACGCGCGAGCGCGCGTGCTCGGCGGCGTTGGCCACGAGGTTCGCGGCGGCTCGCGCCAGGGCGGTTCGGTCGAGTGGGGCCTCGG
>NZ_QSTQ01000031.1:0-12145 GCF_003438275.1 Collinsella sp. OM07-12 | reverse complement strand
TGACGGGGCAGAATGTCAATCCTGGTCTAACAGAGCCTTTTTTAATCCCCGTCCCAGAAAAATCATCGACGAACGCACTACTTTGCGCTGGTGAGGACACCAGTGGTGTCGAAGGCCGGGGTGAAGCTCTCGTCTACCGCGCCGCCCTCTTGCCAAAACATCGTCGTAAAGCCCAGGTCGTCGGCATGGTCGAGCACCAGCTCGTACTCCTCGCGCGTCACGGCGCGCGCCAGGTCGCCGCCCTGCTCGCGCATGAGTGCATTGGGCGTGTACTGGTTCATGACCGAGATCGGCACGTCGCCCACCGTCTGCCACACCAGGTCTAACACGCGGCACGAGTCATCCGCATGCCCCGGCAGCACCAGGTGGCGCACGATGATGCCGCGCTTCATGAGCCCGCCCTCATCCACCAGCTCCCCCCCGCGGCGATCGATCTCGCGCGCCATCTGGGCCAGACCCGACACGGCCACGCGCGGGTAGTCCTTAATATGAGAAAGCGACTGCGCAAGCCCGGCATCGGCATATTTAAAGTCGGTGAGCCACACATCGACCAGGTCGCCCAGCGCCGCCACGGCACTCGCGCGCTCGTAGCCACTCGTGTTGTAGACGATCGGGATGACCAGCCCGCGCGTCCGCGCCGCAGCAATCGCGGCAGGCAACAGGTGCGCATAGTGCGTCGCCGTCACCAAATTGATGTTGTTGGCACCCTGGTCCTGCAGTTCCAGCATAATCTCGACCAGGCGCTCAGGCGAAATCTCAAGGCCAAAATTGCCGGTCGAGATCTCGTGATTCTGGCAGTAGATACATTTGAGCGAGCAGCCGCTAAAGAAGATCGTGCCCGATCCGGCCTCGCCCGAGATAGGCGGCTCCTCCCACATATGAAGCGCCGCGCGAGCCACCTTAAGCGTGTCGTTAGCACCGCATACGCCGCGCGCGCCCTCATCGCGCGCCGCACCGCAACGGCGCGGACACAAATGGCAGGCGGGCGAAAAAAGTTCGGTCAACGACGTCGGCATAAAAACATGCTCCAAAACAACGATTCAGCAGCTCAAACGTAAAAGGCTAGGCCGCACAGACGGCTCGAGCCTAAAAGCGCCGTAATCGTCCGACACGATTTTTGTAATGTCAAGACTGGAATCGACAAAGTGCCGCTTTATGATGTAGGTATTCCGCCCCCCGCGGAGCAACTGGGTGAACCGTCGCGTTTATTTAGGGAGCCCACACAGTCGTACCTAGTACAGGTATCCTTCGTTGTTAAGGACGCTGGAACAGTCGATGAGGGCACCCACCTGTTTTAGGTGGGTTCATTTTCGTAACGTGGGGGGTGGTTTTCTTTTGCCGATTTTTCTGAATACCGCCACTGCAGGCCCCACATGGACGCTCAGTGGCATCCAGCAGAATCCCCACCAACATCCCAATATCTGGTAAGCGCGTGATAATCGCACGGTGCAAACCTCCGCACCCCCTCGGTCGAGTATCATGGGTCAGCTACGCCTTTTTGCGCAGCAACCTTTGACCTTTTCCTTCGACGCTTGGCGGTTTTTAGATTCATGGCTTTATCCCCGAGCTACATACCGTATCTATGCGTGGCAGCGGCGGCCTTTATCACGACCTTCCTCACGGTGCCCCTGGTCAAGCGCTTGGCAATTAAGCTCGACGCCGTCGACTATCCTTCTAAGCGCCGCATCAACACCAAGCCCATCCCGCGTTTGGGCGGAACGGCGGTGTTTTTGGGCCTGGTCGTTGCCTGCATTGTGCAAATCCTAGGCACCTGGCACCTAGGCTGGCCGCCCGTCCTGGTACCGCACCCACGCCTTCACATTAGCTATCCCATGCTGGCGCTCTCCTTTACCGTCATCTTTGCGACCGGCGCTATCGACGACGTCTATCAGCTCAAGCCCAAACAAAAACTGGCCGGTCAGGTACTCGCCGCGCTCATCGCCTGTATCGGCGGCTTGCGGATCGTCGTCATCGTCAACCCGTTTGCCCCCGGCGAAATCATGCTCGGATGGCTCGCCTACCCCATCACCGTGATCTATCTGGTGGCATTCACCAACATCATTAACCTCATCGACGGCCTCGACGGCTTGGCCACAGGCATCTGCGGCATCGCGTCGTTCACCATGTTTTCGATGGCCGTTCTCTCGGGGCGCATCGACGCCGCCGCGCTCTCCATTGCGCTCTTTGGCGCCTGCCTGGCCTTTTTGCGCTACAACTTCAACCCCGCAAGCATCTTCTTGGGCGACTCGGGGTCGCTGCTTCTGGGCTTTGCGCTGGGCTCCATCTCGCTGCTCAACGTGAGCCGCACCGCCGCGCTCACCTCGCTTATCATCCCGCTCATCGTTGCCGGCGTGCCCATCATCGACACGTTTAGCGCCATCGTGCGCCGCAAGCGCGCCCACATTAGCATCGGGCAGGCCGACAAGGGCCACATCCACCATCGCCTGATTCAGGAGGGCTACAACCAAAAGCAGGCCGTACTGCTCATCTATGCCTGGTGCATCATGCTTTCGGCCGGCGCCGCCGCCATTAATCAGGTCGAGGTCCCCATGCGCGTGCTCATCTTTACCGTGCTCGCCATTGGCTCGGCAGCCTTCGCCAAGCACCTGCACCTGTTTGAGCCCGTGCTGCGCCACCATTACAACAAGCGCACGCACGAGGACGAGCTGGTAACCCCCGACGACCCCGCCTTTAAGCAGGAGGAGCAGGCGGCGGAAGAGCGTAAGGAAGAGCGGCACCACAGGCGCTAGGGTTTGCTGGCGAGGATGGGCTAAGGCGTTGGCAGCCGTTCGCGCGGACGGCGTGACGGACATGAAAGCCGGCTCCCGACAGTCCCTCACCCACTCACGCCCACCCCTCAATAAACACGCTATCATCAAGACCTGCGAACGAACGTTAGGAGCAATCATGCCAAACGAGAACAGCTACGAAGTCGCGCTGCAAAAGAGCAACGCCATTCGCGAGGGCCTGGCCAAGACGCCCGAGAAGTTCACCATGCTCACCGGCGACCGCCCCACCGGCCGTCTGCACCTGGGCCACTACTTCGGTACCCTCAGGGGCCGTGTTGAGCTGCAGAACATGGGCGCCAAGACCAACGTGCTCATCGCCGACTACCAGGTCATCACCGACCGCGACACCACCGAGCACATCCAGGACAACGTGTACAACATGGTCATGGACTACCTTGCCTGCGGCATCGACCCCGACAAGACCATGATCTACGCGCACTCCGCCGTGCCCGCCGCCAACCAGCTCATGTTGCCGTTCCTGTCGCTGGTGTCCGAGGCCGAGCTGGCGCGCAACCCCACGGTAAAGGCCGAGATGGATGCCTCGGGCCACGAGCTCACCGGCCTTCTGCTCACCTACCCGGTGCATCAGGCCTGCGACATCCTGTTCTGCAAGGGCAACGTCGTGCCCGTCGGCCGCGACCAGCTGCCGCACATCGAGCTTACCCGCACCATCGCCCGCCGCTTTAACAACCGCTACGGCAAGGTGTTCCCCGAGGTTGACGCGTTGCTGTCCGACACGCCGCTGCTGCCCGGCTTGGACGGTCGCAAGATGAGCAAGAGCTACGGCAACGCCATCAATATTTCGATGACCGCCGAGGAGACGGCCAAGCGCATTAAGAAGAGCCAGACCGACTCCGAGCGCATGATCACGTTTGACCCCGAGAACCGCCCCGGCGTGTCCGGTCTGCTTTCGACAGCCGCCATCTGCACCGGTCGTTCAGAGGTTGAGATTGCCGAAGAGATTGGCATGGGCGGCTCCGGTCAGCTTAAGAAATACGTGACCGAGGCGGTCAACGAGTACTTCGCGCCGATCCGCGAGCGTCGCCAGCGCTATGAGAACGACCTGGACTATGTGAAGGACGTGCTGCACGAGGGCAACCGTCGTGCCAACGAGATTGCCGAGCAGACCCTGGCCGAGGTTCAGGACGCCATGGGTATGGTGTACTAGTCGAGAGCAATAAACAACACTCAAACTAAACCGCCGCGATGAGCACAATCCTCGTTGCGGCGGTTTTGTTTTCTTCAGAGGTCGGTCGCCGAGATATTCAGCCGCTTGGCAGAACCCCTAAGTCGCAAGCACCTTGAGGCTATATACTGTTAAGCAATGACACCCTATTGTTTAACATGCGGCAGCTTTTACGGCAGACCCGACCGACCGGAAGGAGTCCCATGAGCTCAGTTGCATTTTGTACCTGCAACGACCGGAAATGCCCATTTAACCCTGTCAACCACGACAAGGGCTGCACACCATGTATCGCTAAGAATCTGCACGAGCACGAGATTCCAACGTGCCTGTTCAACGCGATTTCTCCCGATCGGCTTGAGGCCGATAAAGACGAGTGGTCGTGGCAAGCGTTCGCGCGGCATGTAGAAGCATATCTGGGAAGCGACAGCCCAAGAATCCCCGCAGGCGAAGAAGCGCCGCAGGGATTTACCAAGATCGGTTGCTGTAAGCGGGACTAACAATCAAAGTTAGTGCCCCCCTAAAACCAAACGTCAGTACCTCATTATGGGATAACAGACCTGATGGGTTTGCCCCATGCTTACAGGAAAGAAACCACCACAAAGGGGACAGGCACCTTTGTGGTGGTTTTAGCCACGGCAGAACCGTTAGAGCCCGGCAGGCCAGCGACAGGCGCCCAGATCGACGTGCATGTCGTCCTTAAACGCCACACCCTCCCCTAGCAAAAGCTCACGCTGAGCATCGGGGCCGCCAAAAGCAAAGCCCTCGCAAATGCGGCCATCGGCAAACACCACGCGATGGCAGGGAATCTGACCAGGGCGCGGATTGCTGTGCAGCGCATAGCCCACAAAACGCGCGCTCCGCGGACGACCGGCGAGCAGCGCCACCTGACCGTACGTGGCGACCATCCCTTCGGGGATCTGCTCGACCACCTCGTACACCCGTTCAAAAAAGCCCTCAGACGCCATTGCTCACTCCTTTCCATCCGGAAAAGCATAAACCACCACAAAGGTGCCTGTCCCCTTTGTGGTGGTTTATGGCAGGTCGGTTAGTTGGTAGGCTGGAAGAAGGCTATGGCTACGGCGCCGGGACCTACGTGGGTGCCGATGGTGGCGCCGATGGTGTGGACGGGCAGCTCGCCCTCGATGTGGCCAGCCCACAGCGCCACGCTGTCCTTGACATACTTCTTGAGCACCGCATCCGAAAGACCCGTATAGCCGAGCGCCAACGGCATGGAAAAGTCGACGCCGCCCGCCTTTTCGACCTTCTGGTTCAGCAGGTTACGACCGTTCTTGGAGCCGCGCGCCTTGCCCAGCTGTACGATCAGACCGTCCTCTACAGCCACCACGGGCTTTACGTTGAGCAGCGTACCCACGGCGCCCGCCGCAGCAGACAGTCGACCGCCGCGCACCAGATACTCCAGCGTCTCGAGCAGGCCAATAACCACAACTCGGTCGCGCACGGCCTCGACAGCCGCCGCGATCTGAGATGCACTGCGGCCCTCGTCCACCAAGCGCAGCGCATACTCGACCAGGACGCGCTCGCCCAGGGTGACGTTGTTGCTGTCTACCACGAACACGTCGCCACCTGGCGCCTCGGCAAGTGCGGTACGGGCACTCTGATTGGTGCCCGAAAGCTTAGCGCCCACGGTAATAATCACGGCCTCGTCGCCGGCCTCACGTGCTTCGGCAATCGCCTGCGAAAAGGCATACGGGTTGACCTGGCCGGTCATGGGCAGCTCATCGCGCTCCACGAGCATCTCGTAAAAACGCTGGTGGTCGATGTCGACGCCATCCATGTACACATCGGTGCCAAAGGTGACGGACAGCGGCAAAACGGCCAGCGCCGGATGCTCGGCCGGCGACATATCGCTTGCGGAATCGGTAATAATGCGGACAGACATAGTTGATCCTTTCTTGCGCGGGCCTCGCGCAGGGAATTTCGACAGCAATGCCCCGGCACGGCGAACGCGCTCAAACGGGACTCTGCAGTTGTTTATCGGAAGCAAATGCCCCAGCGGCTCTACAGCTCGCGCAGGGTGTTGAGAATCGTGCGCAACGACGCGTACATCTGCTCGCGCTGCTCCACGCCCATGGTCTTGCCGGTGGTGTCGAGCACTTCGCGAATAATGCGATCGGCCTCGTTCATGCTCTCGCCACCCAACGTGGTCAGACGAACCGGGGCACGGTATTTAACGGCAGCATCGCCCGAATCTTCGACCTCGACGTAGCCGCCCTCCTCCAGATGCGCCAGCGTGCGCGAGACAGCGGCACGGGTCACGCCTGCCATGCGGGCGAGGTCGGCCCCAGTCAAGCCGTCCTTGCTGCGCTCCAGATAGTACAGGCACATAACATCGGAGCCCTTGAGGCCCAGCCTTGCGCCCTCAGATGCCTTAATGCGCTGGATCTCCTTGTAGAGACCGCTGATCAGTCCGACAAAGTCCTCGAAACGTGTCTCGTCGCTCTGCTGCATGGGAGACAACCGCCTTTCGCTTGCATGATGCTAACGGGTAAACATCCTAGCCGTACTCAGCGACCGGCAGCCCCACGCGCCCCATTTGTTAACCCATCAACATAAAAACCACCACAAAGGGGACAGGCACCTTTGTGGTGGTTTTGAACTCGCGGCGATGCTAGAGACGAAGTCCCAGCAGGCCGCGGCCGCGATGACGGGCCACGGCGGGCACCTGGGCGTGCGGGCCGGCGGCCTTGACGGACTCGGGCAGGTGTGAGTACTTCTTCTCGAAGTTCTCCTCGAACATCACCGCCAGGTTGTGCGCGGCCTCGTCGTAGCGCGCGGTGCTCTGCCAGTACTGGCGCGGCACCAGGATGCCGTCGGGCACACCGTGGCACGTGGTGGGAATGTCGACGTTAAAGATATCGTCGTGCACGAACTCGCTGTCCTCGATGGTACCGTCGAGGGCGCGGGCCACCAGGGCGCGCGTGTAGGCAAGCTCGATACGATGGCCAACGCCGTAGCCGCCACCGATCCAGCCGGTATTGACCAGGTACACGCGCGTGCGGCCGTCGGCAATGCGCTCGCCGAGCATCTTGGCGTAGACCATAGGGTCGAGCGGCATAAACGGCTCGCCAAACAGCGAGGAGAACGTGGGCGTGGGCTCGGTGACGCCGACCTCGGTGCCGGGGATCTTGGCCGTAAAGCCTGTCACAAAGTGATACATGGCGGCATCGGCCGTCAGGCGCGAGATGGGCGGCAGCACGCCAAAGGCATCGCAGGTCAAAAACAGCACGACGCTCGGGATGGTGCCCATGCCCTTGGTCCACGCGTTGGGGATATGCTCAACGGGATAGGCCACGCGCGTATTGTGCGTGATCGAGACGTCATCATAGTTGGGCTTGCGGTTCTCGTCGAGCACCACGTTTTCGCAGATGGCGCCAAAGCGAACGGCGTTGAAGATCTCGGGCTCGTGGAACGCGTCCAGGCCCTCGCACTTGGCGTAGCAGCCGCCCTCGATGTTGAAGATGCCCATGTCGGACCAGCCGTGCTCGTCGTCACCGATCAGCAGTCGCGTGGGGTTGGCCGAAAGCGTGGTCTTGCCGGTACCCGACAGGCCAAAGAACACCGCAGTCTCGTGCGTGACGGGATCCATGCTGGCCGAGCAGTGCATGGGCAGCACATCGTCCTCGACAGGCAGCAGGTAATTCATGACGCTGAAGATGGACTTTTTGATCTCGCCGGAATAGCCGGTGCCGGCGACCAGAATCACGCGTTCCTGGAAGTTGATGACCACGGCGGCGCTGGAGTTGAGGCCCTTGATGGCAGGATCGCACTGGTAGCCCGGCGCGGCGAGCACGCAGAAGTCCGGCTCACCGGTGCGCGCAATTTCGCGAGCGAGCGGACGGGCGAGCATTTGCTTAATGAAGAGCGCCTGGCTGGCACGCTCGCAGGCGACGAGCAGGCGACGCGTGTGGTTGCGGTCGGCGCCCGCCATGCCGCGCGTGACGAACACGTCGCGCTCGTTGAGGTAGTCGACGATACCGGCCTTGATGGTCTCGTAGCTCTCAATCGAAAGCGGTCGGTTGACGGCGCCCCAGGCGATCTTGTCGTGCACGTCGGGCGTGTCGACGATAAAGCGATCGTTGGGCGAACGACCGGTGCGCTCCCCCGTCTCGATCACGAGTGCGCCATTGGACGCCATACGGCCCTCTTCGCGGCGGATGGCGTGCTCGACGAGCTCCGCCGCGGGCAAATCGACCAGCAGACGGGGCTGATTCTCGGCGGGATCTTCGACCAGCGTAATGCCAAAGTTGGACAGAACTTCTGCAGGGGTAACACCAGACATGGGGCCTCCTTTAAAAACGCGGCACGTGGACGCGGCGCGCACTTTACTCACATAAAGCCCGTTGTACCCGATATGCAAAAACGTTTTTGCGGCAACCGCGAAGCACCCGCCCAACGGTCAAAAATCGCACGCAAGCGGCCTAGTCATTGGGAACGTTCTTAAACGACTAGCCATTCGGGACATTCTTGAACAGGCAACAACCAAGGAGTGTCCCCAGATGCCGGCACTTAGGGACGTTCCCAAAGTGCCGGCACAAAAGGAACGTCCCCAAGTGTCAACTACAGCGGCAGGTTTTGGCCGAGCATGGCTATGGCGCTCATCAGGACCAGCATGCCGGCAGCGTAGGGCAGCACCGCGCCCAGGAGTTCAGCGTCCTTACCGCGTACATGCACGGCGGCAAGACCGATCGCGAGCGTCTGCGGCGAAATCATCTTACCGGCGGCAACGCCAAGCGCATTCAGCGCGACCATCCAGTAGTCGCTCACACCCAGCGCCGTAGCGGCCTGGCTCTGGATGGGGCCAAACAGCATGCCTGAGGACGTGCCCGAACCGGTCACGAACGCACCGACGGCGCCGATCCACGGAGCCAGAATCGGGTACAGGCCGCCGGCGACCGCAATGCAAAACGCGCTGATCGAAGAGATCATGCCCGCATAGCCCATCACCTTGGCGCAACCCAGCACTGAAAGCATGGTCACGACCGTCGGCATCATCTGCTTGACGGTCGCGGCCAGCACCTCGCCCATCAAGCGCGGCGAAGCGCCCTGAATGGCACCGCCGACAAACGCAGCCAGGAAAATCCAAACACCCGGCGTGTTGATCCACGAAAACGTAAGCGTGCCGGGGTTCTCGCCGCAATACACCTGCACGTGACTCGCAAACGGCGCGAGCGCGGCGTGCACGACGGGCACCAGGTTGGAGGTACCCAACAGCAGCACAAAAATCAGGATGAAGCACGACCAGGCAGAAAGCGCCGACTTAGCGGTGAGCTGTTCGCCGGCCTCGATATTCATGTGAAAGCGTGCATCCAGATGCCCCGACTTCTCGGCATGCATGGCAAGCGCGGCGGTCAGCGCAAGCGATACGATGGAGCCCACGACCACGGCAAGCTCGGGACCCACGAACATGGCAACGACCAAGGCCGCGCCGACAAAGGACACACCGGAAAGCAGCGCCACGCCGGCAACGCCGTGCAGACGCTCGCTTACGCTCGCAACGTTGCCTTGATCATCGGCGACACGGCCCGCGACCAATACAATGAGCAGCGGCATCACCACAAAGAACGGTGCGAGCTGCACCAGCTGAACGGTCGCCAAATGCAGCGGGTCCAGGCCCACCAGGTCGGCAACGGACACCGTGGGGATGCCGATGGAGCCGTAGGGCGTGGGCACGCCGTTGGCCAGTAGACAGATCAGCACGGCAGGCACGGCCTCAAAACCAAGGCCCGCGAGCATGCCGGCGGGAATGGCAACGGCGGTACCAAAGCCGGCCATGCCCTCCATAAAGCCGCCGAAGCACCACGCCACGAGCAACGCCAGCAGACGACGGTCGCTGCTGATGGAGGTGATCATGCTGCCGATCACGTCCATGGCACCCGTGCGCACGCACAGGTTATACGTAAAGACGGCGGCGATAATCACGAGCACGATGGGCCACAGGGCCATCAAAAAGCCCTCGAGCGAGGCCGTGGCTATCTGCGCCGCCGGCAAATGCCACCACGCAAAAGCAAGCACGCACGAAAGGACAAACGATCCGATAGCGGCTTTCCAAGCGGGCCATTTAAAGCACAGCAGCATCACGACAAGCCAAATAATCGGCACAAGAGCCAGCAGGAATGCGGCGACGTCCATGGTTCATAGCTCCTTGCTACCGCGCGGGCGGCATAGGGGTGTCACAAAACTTCATCAGGATACCGCACGTTTGCCGACAAATTACAGCCGCCCGCCGAAATTATTGAACAACCGGTTCAAAAACACGAGCGGACGCCGTCGCGTCTATACTAGAGCGCAGTAATAGAAAGGACTCGCCTTGAGCATCACGCCCCTCGACAGCATTCGCCACGCCATCGCCCGCCGTAACGGCGTCACCGACCCCACCGTATCGGGCGGGGCGCACGGGCAGGGCGGACGCATCGAGAACGGTCTATTCCCCGCATCTCACACCGCCGAGGAGCTCGCACGCATTCAAGAGCTAAGCCAGCGTAACGCCGGCGGTCCCGACAACGGCCAGGCCACACGCCGTCGCCGCGAGCGCGATCGCCAGCCCGGCCCCATCCACCGCATGGTCAATGCCTGGTGGAACCGCCTGCTCGGAGCTGTCTACGGCGGCGGCTTCTCCGCGCAAGAAGCCGAGTACGAAGATCACGCCACCCATCGCGACTACCTTTGGAACACCATCGGCACCGTCGTGTGGGGCATGACGTTTCCCCTGCTCACCATTGTGTCGACGCAGCTCGTGGGCGCCGAGGAAGCCGGCAAGTTCTCCATCGCCTTTGTCACTGGCACGCTCATCATGATCGCGTGCAACTACGGTGTGCGCAACTTTCAGGTCTCGGACATCGACGAAAAGACGTCCTTCGCCTCCTACCAGCTCAATCGTTGGATCTGCGGGGCCCTAGCCTTGGGCTGCGGCCTGCTCTATAGCAGCGTCCGCGGCTATGACGCGCATATGGCGACGATCGGCCTTGGGGTCTACCTCTACAAGGTCATCGACGGCGTCGCCGACGCGTACGAAGGCCGCCTGCAGCAGGCCGATAAACTCTACCTGGCCGGTATGAGCCAAACGCTGCGTTCCGTTGGCGTCATCGCGGTCTTTGGCGTTGCCCTGCTCCTCACGCGCAGCATGCCCATCGCAGCCATGTCAATGGGCATCGCCGCGATTGCCTCGCTCGTACTGGTCACCGCGCCGCTCGCCCTGCTCGAGACCGAAAAATCACGCCGCATGAGTCTGCGCGAGGTCGGTCACCTGTTTGTCCAGTGCGCCCCGCTTTTTGGCGCGCTGTTCCTGTTCAACCTAATCGAGAGCATGCCCAAGTTCGTGATGGAAGGCACACTGGCCTACAAGTATCAGCTGTACTTTAATGCACTGTTCTTTCCGGCGCAGGCTATTTTGTTGAGCATTGGATTTATCTATAAACCGCAGCTCCTGCGTCTATCGAGCATTTGGGCGAATCCGCGCAAGCGTCGCCGCTTTGACCTGATTATTGTTGCCGTTATGGCGCTGATCGTAGTCATCACCGGAGCGTGCGCCGGATTTATGGCAGGCCCCGGCATCCCCATCATGAGCTTTATGTACGGCCTTAACTTTGAGCGCTACCGCACGCTGGCACTGCTGATGGTTGTTGCCGGCGGCGTCACCGCGGCAATCGACTTTATCTACGCCATCATCACGGTGCTGCGCCACGCCGGCGACGTCACCAAGATCTACCTGATCTGCTTCGCCGTGAGCGTAGTGCTGCCGGTGATCCTGATTGAGCTGCTGGGTCTGATGGGCGCTGTGGTGAGCTACCTGGCGGTCATGGCCCTACTGCTGGTGTTGTTGATAATCGAGTACGCCCACATCCGTCAGCGCATCGAGCGAGACCGGAACCCGTACGGAGCCTAATTAGCTGCCCCCGGAACCGGAATTTGCGATGGAATCACCCCGGCTGGGGTCCGGTTGCGGACAATATGCATCACGCAAAACTAAGTGAGTAGACTTTTACCGAATCCCCGACCACACCGACATAATACAAGTCTGTGATCTGCGGTTTTATTGAGGCAAATATGTTGGGTGCTCGGCATTTCCAAAAAAGTCTACTCACTTAGCCAGCGGGCAGCCAAATGATTATTTAAGGCTCTGTTAGACCAGGATTGACATTCTGCCCCGTCA
>NZ_QSTQ01000030.1:0-15506 GCF_003438275.1 Collinsella sp. OM07-12 | reverse complement strand
GTCGGGGCCGGATCCATCACCCGTTTCCTAGACTGTTAAAAGTCAATAAAACTGAAAACTACCGACTTCTCTCCGGTTTTTAATAGGCGCTTTGCACCCATGTTAGCTCAGAACGAAAATAATCGCATAGGCTATATGCTACTATCAAAGTATAGTTTGGAATTTGGCCAGGAAGTTGACTCTTGTTGTAGCCTTGAAGGCCTCTTATATCCTCTAGATGATTTGAATTTATTCTCGTATATCAGTTAACTTTCAGCTAATCTCTGATCTATTATTAACAACCGCATCATAGGCATACAAGAGACTTTACACGGGTTCGGCAGCGCGCTGCTGCCCCCGCCCGACGCCTCTCGATTCTTCCATTCACCGACTGACAAAACGATTTACGCCTAATTTTGGAACCTAACACAGGTTTTCTTCTTTGCCCCTAATCTGATCTCGCTAAACTAATAACTGCTGCTACCAGGGCATTTTCTGGTGCACATTCTATTGGCTCCTCAAAGATCGGAGCGGGTATGTTTGCTGCCGAGTCCCACACCAGCCGTCATCACATTGCGATTGTTGCCATGGCCTGCCTATGCGTTTTGCTGGGTGGGCCTTCTTATGCCGCGGGCGCGGAGAGCCTCATCATCGCGGGCGCGACGTACTACGAGCCGGGGGGTTTCCGGCCCCGGCTGGGCCTGGACCGATGCCGACCACCTGGAGCTTGACGGCTACGCGGGCGAGGCCATCGGCGCCGACGGCGACCTGGTGCTGACGCTAGCCGGGCAGAACTCCGTGACGGAGTCGCATGCGCCCGATGCGGACATCACGCTGTGCGGCATGGAGGTGTGGGGCAACCTGACGCTTCGCGGCTCCGGGACCCTGACCGCGACGGGCTCGCAGTGCGGGATCCACGTTTCGCAGGCGCTCGTGGTGGACGAATGCACCGTCGATGCACGGGCGGACGGGGCTGATATAACGGACGAGGCGGTTGCCGGCGCGATCGCAGGCGACATGGCCGTGCGCGGCGGCGGACGCGTCGTTGCCGCGGGCGCCGGGCCCGGAGCGGGCGTGCGCGCCTACGGCGTGTATCTGCAGGACTTAAGCCTTGGCGATGGGGCGACTGGCTGTCGGCTTTCCGTCGACGCCTCGCGGCTCGATGCGGCCGGTGCCGATGGCGGCGTTGCGTGTACGGGCGGGTCGCTTGCGTCCGCGCGGTTTGTAACGCCTGCTGGCGGGACCTTTGGTACTAGTGGCGTTGTGGATGCTGCAGGAGTCGTGGCACCGCATGTGGTGGTTGAACCCGAGGACGCCACGGCGCCGGCGGGGGAGACCGACGGGCGCGAGGTGCCCGGTGGCGCGGGCGAGCCGACTGGTGGCGCCGGTCCTGCCGGTGGGCAGCCCGGTGCCGGGTCCGCGACGGATCCCGCCCTGAAGCCCGCGACTGCGACGCCCAAGACGATCACGACAACCAAAACGACAGTAAACAGGACCACGGTGTCCACGCCATCCAAGGCCAAGGCTGCCGGCGCCGCCACCGCCACGCTCCCCAAGACCGCCGACAGCAACTGGATCGCCGCCTCATTAGCGCTATTCCTGCTAGGAGCAGCGCTTATAGCTGCCGCGCACCGCTGCTCGGTATCGCATGCATCGTCATGGCGGTTGTTCCCGCTTTGAGCTACGCAGGCAACCGATTAAAAGCGAGTTTTATGTTCCCAAAAGTAGGGGCGCCCCGGCTAACGCCGGCGCGCCCCTACTACTGAACGGACAGTTTTAATTACTAAGGATACGGCAGCAATCCGTACATTCCGCAGTCGGGAACCATTCTATTCCGCCTCTACGATTTCGTCTGCATTGCCTTCGGTTTCGTTGTTCGGCTCATTTATCTCAGTGTTCTTGGCCACCGTCTCTGTGTCACCGTCTTCTGCAGGGAGGTAATACATTAAGCCAAATAGCTCATTTATCGCTCTGCGAGTATTTGCAGCTGAGACACCGATGCGCTTCAGCTGCATTGCATAGACAAGATAGCGTAGAAGCAGCAAATCAAGAATGGCAGCACCTTTGAAATCCTTGTCAATGTTTCCATGGGCAAAGTCATTTCTTTGCTCAGCCAGCCTGCTTCCAATGACTTCGTAGGAAAATTCCTCATCATTCCTTTTGTATAGACCTTCCCCAAATACCCCAATCATTTCATGAAAATCTCGACCAGCCTGTACAATCTTCGATTCCAGATTGCTAAAGCCGATGCTCTTCTTTGCATATTTCAATATCTTTTTAGCTTTTCCGGAGCTTTGGTTAATGCATTCATCCATCTGAGCTGATGCTCGTTGCTCAGCAGCCACTCGAGCTTCTGATTTGACAACTCCGCTTGGATACGCTTGGTCAAATTCCCATTCAAATGCTGCGGAAGTCAGCACGAAGTCCGATGCATCGAGCGTATGTCCCTTTTCGTATGTTTCAGGAATATGCCTTAGGTAGATTTCTCCGTCTGCAATCGCTCCAAACATTTTAATCTCATACGGGTCCAGCAAAGACAGCTGAATATATCGACCTTTTTCAAGAGGCTTGGTATCAAATGGCTCTGAGGATCTCGCTAGCTTGAATTCAGCTGTGCTGGGGTAATGCGAGTCGTCGTACATAGCCTGCAGGCTGCAATCCTCAATTAGTGTGTTTTTGCTGAATGTCAGATATTTGAGGAAGTCTTCTGCTGCATGCCACAGGCGATAGAAAAACCAGTAATCGTCCGTTTCATCAAACTCGAAAATCATGCTGGAATTAAGGGTGATGGGTGGAGTACTAATTTTCATACTGCATGTCCACCCAACTGAGAAATACGCCGCGATATCTCTGCCCTCAAAGCGAAATGCTCTCTTCACGGTCGAAGTTCTGTCGAATCCATTTGTCCTGATAGAGATGATTCCCTTTTCTGTAAGGTCGTCAGAATCAAATACCTGCGAGAATGCCCTATTAACCGGATGAATGTAATTCAAGGCCCTGCCGGATAGAGTCATCCTGCAAAAACCATTGGTATTCGGGCTACATTCCAGATACCCAGCAACGTTGATATACAGAGTCGAATTTCGACTTCCGACAGTCGATTCCTCCCTGGTCAAAAAGATCAATCGCTTGCTTGTCTCGTTGCAGAAGCCGTCAAGATAAGGCACATCAACAGTCAAAGGGTCGCCGGATGTATACACACCGGGGCAAATTTCTTTCTTTAGCCAACCCCACATAATGTCATTCTTGCGTTCTTTGGGCGGGATGAGAACAAGCTCAGAGCCATCGAACACAAAGACAAAATCAACATCTTTGAATTTTAGAGTTCCCGAATACGTGTTGTCTGTCATCTTATTTACCCCTCATAATGACCTTTCCAGTCCTTGTTCGCAACCTTGTCGCCGATCCTCTCGAGATCGACGCAGGCGAAATGTCAGTCTCCTAACAGCTTGTCCAAGCTGGGCTTAACGGGTTCCACATCACCTGCGTGAACCCGAAGTCGGAGTGGGGGAAGCTGATAGTGAGGTACTTTCCCGAGCTCGCGCCGCTGCAGGCGATTCGGTACAACTATCCGAAGACCCCGCTCACGCTCGACCGCGTTGACGTGGGAGGTCGCGGCGGCATCAGGCAAGAGAACATCATCGACTGGATGCTGTCCGGGGCATGGCCAACAACGTCTCTTATGCCGAGTTCACAATTTAGACAGGAGAACCTGTACCCGCGAGATTAATTGCGTCTCATCCATTTCCTCGGGGGCAATCATCGAACTTAAGGTGGCGCATCGGAGCCATGGAATTAAAGAACTTATCACCGAAATAGTCGAGCAGAAACTCTGGAAAAGCCGATAACACAAACACCGAACCGTCCTCGATCCGCATCCTTTTCTCCTCGCGGAAGATCGCATCGACCGTAACCAGCTCTCGATACGTCTCAAATGAAACCTCATCGAGACCGAGCAGGCACTTGCATCTCAATACGAAGGCAGCGATTGCATCTTTCCATTGGGGAAGCTCCATGTGCTTCCCCACGTTAACGTTTCCCTCTCCCGACTTATTTTTATATTGAGCGATTTCCGAGTTGTCAACAAAACAGCCTGAATGCGCCTGGCACTGCCCTGCGCGATAATCGTACAGTGCCTCGACCATCGGGTAGCTTATATAGAGCTTTCCGCTCTCGTGCTCGTTATCGAATGCGAGGAGCATCGCCTCCACAAGGGCATCGGACTCGCATCCAGGCGCATTGTTCTGATGAGAGTCGTAGTCAAAGAAGAGAAAGACCTCATCAACAGAATCCCTCTCCACGCCCTCTAGACATTTTGCAGCAGAAGGCACCGTTTCTCTCAGTACCTCCACAACATCCAGATCGAAGTCCTCCTCTGCAAGCCGCTCGTAAAGCATGTAGATGTTCTGCGCCGCTGGCAGACAGATCACCCTCAGGTCATCTCTCCCTTTCAGAAAAAGATCCTTCATCTTCTCCGCAAAGCGCAGGTCACGCGACTCTCCTTCAACGATGAAGAGCGTGACCGGGCTAGCCATCGAAAGCACCGGCCTTAAACATCTTCTGGAGGTTATGCGCCAATCTGAGCTCCTTGGGTGTTAGCTTTTCCAGCGAGCGAATCTCCCCCTCCTTGAGAATGAAATAGACATCGGGACGCATGAGGTCGTTCGTCAAAAGGTCCGTGTTGTGCGTCGTAATGAAAACCTGGACACCCTCAAGGTCCCGTAGCATCTCCACGATCGACCGGGACAATTCAAAGTGATAAAAGGCATCGAATTCATCGATAAAGACCAAGGAAGCCTTGCTCATCTTGATATACCAGTAGTAGTACAGAGCAAGTGACATGGTGCCTGTCGAGGCGACCGACGCAAACGGAACGGTACCGCCCTCGAACCTGCAATAAAGCTCGGGAACTCCATTCACGTCCACGGATACGAGGTTCAGGGAGATTTCCTGCTGGCGCAAGAATTCTTGGAAGTCCTCCATCTTTCCTTCGCGAATAATGCCCTGGGTAAAGATATCCGAGCCAACCGAAAGCCCCTGATATCCACGCTCATCGAGCGAGTAGAACATGAGCATGTTGTCGACAAAGGAGGTGAAGGCTCTAAACGCCCTGGCAGACGGCTCATCTCGCAGTATTGCATTGCTCTTGACATATTTGACACGCGACAGCCTGTCGGACTCAGTGGGGAGATCGGTAGAAAGCGAGAGGGACTCGGCGCCCGGCAGGTCAACATGACCCGTTTGAGCGTCGAACCTGTAGCTCAAGACCTCCACGCCAGCAATGTACAGACTCTCGTATACAAGCGTCTGTGGGTCGGTTTTCCCGTAGCGGTATACGACCTCGATATTGTCGAAGACAAAATCGTATTGAAACTCTGTAATTGAACTCTTTGAATTAAGGCACCGGTATGGCGAGTATTTTTTGAGCAGCTTTTCCTTGTCGGTCAGATGCAGAACAATGTCGAATATCGCGAGGGCGAAATTGGACTTTCCACTGCCATTCGCACCATATATGATGCCCTTTGCCTTAATGCCATCCTGAATTACCTGTTGATTGAATGAATAGTTGGCGGGATCGGATAGATCAAATGTAATTCGCTTATTGAAGCACTTGAAATTTGAAACCGAAAACTTCTTGAGCATGGCACGGCTCCTCTGCTTTCTGAGTCTATTTGAAACACAGGATAAAGTAGCTTAGCAAATTGGTCAATTTGCCCGTATTTTTAATACGGATATTCCGAAGAAAAACTACGGAAGTACGCGATATACGCCGGGCCTGTCCAACCGATCATAGTCTTCGCAGGGCAAGACTTCTTCGCGCGCGAGGGAGAATGTAATCTCGATCGTTAGGCGCACGCTGATAAAACTAGGCGGTACCGTCTCAGCGACCCCGCCTTACAAATCCGAAGGTTTTTCATCTAAATCTATTATGAACCATCTTTTATGGACTATCGGAACCATTTATCAAACAACATCATCAGAAACGTGAAGAAACGTGAAGGGCGAATTCGGAAGCTGATTCTCCCTTTCACCGGCTGGCAAAACGATTTACACCTAATTGCGGACATTGCCCACGCGATTTCTCTTTGCTCCCGCATCGATCTCGCTAAACTAATAGGTGCTGCTACCAGGGCATTTTTCGGGTGCATATTCTATTGGCTCCTGCGAAGATCGGAGCGGCTATGTTTGCCGCCGAGTCCCACACCGGCCGTCATCACATCGCGATCGCTGCCATGGCCTGCCTATGCGTTTTGCTGGGCGGGCCTTCTTGTGCCGCGGGCGCGGAGAGCCTCATCATCGCGTGTGCGACGTACTACGAGCCGGGCGTGTCGGGCCCCGGCTGGGCCTGGACCGATGCCGGCCATCTGGAGCTTGACGGCTACGCGGGCGAGGCTATTGGCGCCGAAGGCGGCCTGGTGCTAACGCTTACCGGGCAAAACTTCGTGACGGAGTCGCATGCGCCCGATGCGGACATCACGCTGTGCGGCATGGAGGTGTGGGGCAACCTGACGCTTCGCGGTACCGGGACCCTGACGGCGACGGGCTCGCAGTGCGGAATCCACGTCTCGCAGGCGCTCGTGGTGGACGGCTGCACCGTCGATGCCCGGGCGGACGGAGCCGATATTACGGACGAGGCGGTCGCCGGCGTGATCGCTGGCGATATGGCCGTGCGCGGCGGCGGGCGCGTCGTTGCCGCGGGCACCGGGTCCGGAGCGGGCGTGCGCGCCTATGGCGTGTATCTGCAAGATGCGGGCCTTGGCAATGGTGCGGCCGGCTGTAGGCTTTCCGTCGACGCCTCGTGGCTGGATGCGGCCGGCGCCGACGGTGGCGTTGCGTGCACGGACGGGTCGCTTGTGTCCGCGCGGTTTGTAGCGCCTGTTGGTGGGGCTTTTGGTGCTAGCGGCGTGGTTGATGCTGCCGGTGCGGTGGCACCGCATGTGGCGGTTGAGCCCGATGTGGCTACGCCGCCGGCGGGGGAGGCCGACAGGGGCGAGGTACCGGGCGATAGCGCGGACAAGTCTCCCGCCGATTCAAGCCCCGCTGCCGGAGAGCCCACCGCAGGACCCACGGCAAATCCCTCGCTGAAACCCGCGGCCACGACAACCAAAACAACAACGACGGTAGCCAAGACCACGGTCGCCAAAGTCCCCAAACCCAAGGCTGCCACCGCGGCCACTGCGGTACTCCCCAAGACCGGCGACACCAACTGGATCGCCGCCTCTTTATCGTTATTCCTGCTGGGATTGGCATTTTTTGGTGTCGCATATCGCTGCTGAGGTGCCAATTTTTCAGAAGTGTGCGGTGATCGATTTCTCATCTATTTGCTAATCACCGATTATCGCTAATCGATGACCTTACAACTGGCAGCATGCCGTCGCATCACCAAGAAGATCATCTCTCAGCATTTGCGGTGCACATGTCGGCTATAAGTACAATTCGAGACATTGATAGCGCCCTATGACAAACAAGAAAGATTTCTTCTCTCCATTCATAATCATCTTCAAGGACGACATCGTCTGAATGCCTATTCTGGATGGAAATCCGAGACAAACACGTGAGCACGGAAACTCAGATTGCAGTATCGATGGAATCTAGAGGCTACTGTTTCTACCTGAAAGGACACGAGGGGGCTCATTGCACAGACGACACCGTGGAAGGCGCGCCAACATCACACTTGCCCCATCGCGGAGTTATAAAGCGCGGTTCAGCCTTTGCGCATAATTAAAGACTGGTAAAATGACCCCCATAGCCGGTTCGAATTAGCGTTTGCGCATCGCAATCGGAAGTGCTTTGTTTGCACATTATATTCTGCTACGTGTCTATCAGGTACGACTCTACGGAGGAACCGGCTATTAACTTTAAGGATAATCTGATGCTCAACGAACTTCAGTCGAAAGGCGATCTGGCTGGGTTTCTTGGCCTGTCCTTGGAAAAGCTTGATCTCTTTGTATATCCAACTTCCATGTACGACCTATATAGAAATAGATTGGTCCCAAAAAGAAACGGTGGCTATCGAGAACTATTAATCCCAAGATCTGATTTAAAAAGGGCTCAAAGAATCATCGCCTCTGAGCTTGAAAAGGTTTATAAGCCATTGCCTTGTGTCCATGGTTTTGTAAAAGGACGGTCAATAAAAACAAATGCTGAAAATCACATTGGCTCGCAAGTAATTGTTGGCCTGGATATTAAGGACTTCTTTCCTTCTATCTCGTCAAGACGAGTGTACGGGCTTCTTGTTTCCAAGAAGTTAGGTCTAACCCCTGAAGTTGCATTCTGTATTTCAAGGATTGTTGCGACACCGAAAGGACTCCCTCAAGGCGCTCCCTCATCTCCTATTATTTCAAACATGATTTGCCTCGGTATGGATAAACAGCTAATGCACCTATCGCGAGAATATCGATACCAATACTCTCGATATGCCGATGATCTCACGTTCTCATTTAAAAGTTCTTACTTCTTTTATCGAAATTTTTATTCAGGTGGAAAGCTCAGGTTGCCCAATAAGCTACGAAACGCAATCACTAACTTCCATGGAACCGAATCGTTTGAGCTCAACGAGGATAAATCGTTTTACAGTTGCAATTTTTCAAGACAACTGGTCACGGCCGTTGTCTGCAATCAAAAGACAAATATCAAACGCGAGCAATATCGGCGACTCCGCTCAACGCTCCATCGACTAAGCAATGGCGACATTGAAGGCGCGATGGGCTGCTATTACGGTAAATCCATCGTCAAACTAACCGATGCAGAAAAAGGGATGTTTGAAGCGTCTCTTCGCGGAAGTCTTGATTTTTACAAGTCTCTGATTAAGGACCCCTGGACATCGGGACCACTTATGCGTTTGGGCAGCTTGTACAATAAATCGAAACCAGAAGACACACCTGTTTTCCCAGTTGCACTTCAACAAGACTCGCTTCTATATCTAGAAGGAGAGGATGACAAGCAAAACTCATTTGAGGGTCTCGGGTTTTATTTGGCTGGCTACGGTCTTGTTACGGCCTGGCATGTGATATGCGATGCCGTTTCCCGTGATAAAAATAGCAGGGAAATTAAATTATTCAGCTCAGATAAGACGCCGCTTGCAATTTTTAGGTTTGGAAATGAGGTAGTTCAGGATAACAAACGCGATGCCGCAATATTACAAGATGTTCCTCCTGCGATCTTAAAGAACATTCCCCTTCTTCCATCAAATATGGATTTGCTTACCAAGGGCGACAGGATCTCTGCTTACCAACACCATTTTTCCGAATCTAGATTCAGCTTTGAGCTACACAGCGGAGATTTGCTCAGGGTTGGGGAACCAAGTGAAGAGGGCACACTTTGTTATACGAATTGCTCATTTCGCCATGGAATGAGTGGTGGCCCGGTGTTTAATGGTTTGGGTCAGGTTGTCGGCATAGTACATACTGTAACTGAGCATGGAACACTTGGCTCATTTCTCCCCTTAAAGGATTGTATCCGCTCAACTGATGTGTATGGAGAATGGCTACTCTTCTAACTAGGTTGCCAAGCACTCTAGCCCGGAAACTCTCATCGCGGAAGGCTCGTAACAAGGTGTCTGCCGCTTTTACCTAAACGGCAACGACTGGGAAGGCCATAAGAGGATACTGAGTTATATGCTGGATAACGGGCTAGTCAGGAAGACAAAGAGCGGCGAGCTGTAAAACATTTCGTTCGAGTACGACTCTGAGACCTATCCAGGAAAGTACAAGGGGAGCGGCTTCTCAGGAAAGATAAAGCTTGCGGACTTCATAGACCTGGAGACAGGAGAGTTTACTTAGGACAGCGGGCGGAATGATGAGCTCTGCTTATGCTAGACGTTTATCGCTAATCGCATGATCAACGCACCGCGACGGTTTCATGCCAAAAAGACACTGAAGTGTGAGATAGCTCAACTCTCAACAAAACAAATAATCAGCAGTTCAGGTCTTATGGGAATAATTCAATTCGCATTACGCTGCATCAAATCTGTTCTTTATACTCGGATGTAAACACTAAGGAGGCAAACATGCTTTGGAGCTATGTTCAGCTTGATGACGGCACTCAGTTTGCCTACTCAGAGACAAGAGATGACGGGACCGTTCGCGTAGCCGTCGAGCGTCCGGTTGGCCCTGGCTTTGACCATGCGGAATGCTTCTTGCCTGCGGTTAATTGGTTCAATGTCGAAGGTTTTTCTACTGACGATCTAGATTTTTTGACCGAGTTCGTTAGATCAAACGCTCCGTTTATCTTCGAGCTTGCAGAACGGCAAAAAGCCGGATCGGCGGTATCCGCGCTGGCCCCCTGACGCTCTACTGTTGAACGGAAAATATCCCATGATTTCGCCTTCCGACATATCCACCGTCGCCTCCCGCGTGCTGGCTCAATACGACGTCAGCGAAGCCTATTTATTTGGCTCTTTTGCTCGAAGCGAGCAAACGCTCGATAGCGATATTGACTTGCGCCTAGTCTGCGGCAACGCCATGACGTTCGGCACGCTTTACGAACTCTCCCATGAGCTCGAGAGGGAACTTGGACGAAAGGTTGAAATCGTCACCAACCCACCAGAGCACATGCGCCCGGCTTTCCGCCAAAGCATCGAGCAAGATGAGGTGCGTGTCTATGAAGCGCTGCAAGCAGGATGAGGCGTTAGTGTGCTCCGGCGTGATCAGCAAGTCTGATTTTTGTCGCATACTTCCGGACTCGGCGAGCCTTAGAAGCCAGTATTGAACTCAAACTCGATTCCAGACACCCTCTTGCTCTTTAAATACAGGTATCGCTCTAGCAATAGTTTGCTATACTATCGCTAGAGCGATACCTGTTAGGAGGCTCGCGTGGAGCTGTGGCATGGTTCTCAGAAAATCATTGAGACTCCCCAGCTTGGCCTGGGGAAATTCCATAACGACTATGGACAGGGATTCTATTGCACAGAGAGCCTCGACCTTGCAAGGGAATGGGCATGCTCTCGTGATGCCGATGGCTTTGCGAATCGCTATGAACTCGATATGGCCGATCTCAAGGTACTCGACCTGCTATCGCCGCAATATTCAGTTTTGCATTGGATGGCGTTGCTTGTAGAGCATCGTTCTTTTCGCAAAGATACCGCTATTGCCGCAGGGGCGTGCGAATATCTCCACGATCACTTTCTACCTGACACGAGCGCTTGCGACGTAATAAGGGGATGGCGTGCGGACGATTCGTACTTTAGCTATGCCAGAGCTTTTGCGAACAATACGATTACCGTCGATCAGCTTGGTCGATCTATGAGGCTCGGCAACTTGGGAGAGCAGATTGTGCTCAAAAGCGAGCGCGCGTTTAAGAACATTCGTTTTGCTGGATTTGAACGTGCGCCGCAAGCTCTGTATGGTCCATTGGCCAAGGAGCGAGATGAAGCGGCAAGAGCGCACTACCGGGAGCTACTTGCCGAAACCCCATTTGAGGGAATTCGTATCGTCGATATCATTCGAGAGGGGATGACGGGCGATGATCCACGCCTACAGTGAGATGTATCTCGAGGATGCCATGAGAACGCTGGGCGAGGCGGTCGATTTTGCCCTCTGTGACCAAGGGCTGACTCCAGCCGAGTTGACCGCGATCCTGTCGAACGCTTTTGAGATGAAACAGTTTGAGCGCGGTATGCCTCGCGTCGTCTGTGGCATGGCGGGCGACGAGCTCGCGCGCGATATTATCGCCCATGCGGGACTGACCCCCGTCGAATGCAGGGAGACCTATCCGTTCGACTGTTCTCCTCAGTATTGGGCGGGCTGGGTTTTGGCCTATACGCAATGGATGTGCAGCCTGGGCTTTAATGAGCTACTCGAAGTCGCTCCTCTTGATTGGATCATCGGCTCGTACCATCCGCTTCACGAGGCCTCCGAAGACAAATTCGCCCAGATTATTATCGAAAAATGGAACAACGCCCAGAAAGACAAAAAGGGCCTCAAAGCGGCACGAAAGGCGGCCGGCCTAACGCAAAAACAGCTCGCCGCCCAATCGGGGGTCAAGCTTCGCGCCATACAGCTCTACGAGCAAAACCAGCTCGACCTACGTCGCGCCTCGGTCTCCTCGGCATTGGCACTCGCAAACACCCTAAGCTGCGCCATCGAAGACCTCGTCTGGCAACCAATTGCTCTGGAGTACGATTCGCGGGCTATTTCGTCTGTAAAGCTATAGAGGAGTCAGACATGCCTTGGAGTTATGTTCAACAAGATGGCGGCGCTGATTGCGTTGCTCAAGAAGATCATTCAACTGCGCACGTGGCAAATTCAGCATCACCGATTTTGCTCGACGGCGCTACGTCAATCGACGAAGCTATTCGGCTGACCATTTCGAACATGCCCAACGCGCTCAGGCTCTTGGAGAACTCATGATGGCGGCTATGCAGCGGAGCGCTCATCCGTTCGCGCCGCTCGTGCTCGATGATACCGGTTCGCTCGAAGCTATGGCCGCGGCCATGATGCGCCTGCACAGCACGCTGATGACGGTCGGGCGCTGCTATACAACCGACGCCACAGGCGACCGGGCCACGCTTGAGCTTGGACGCGTCGAGTCCGTGCTTGCGGGTGCATTCTGTACGATATTCGATCAATCGCCGGCCGATCGCTTCGCAGACATCTTTGACCAGGTCACCTACGTGGCCGAGCACATGGTCAAGGACCACATCTTTGAAGACGGTAACAAACGAACCAGCCTTGTCTTCGCGTTGTCCGTCTTAAGGTTCGCCGGCACTCCGGTCGTGCTGTCCGACAGCCCCGAGCCCAAAGACAACCAGTGCTATGCCTGGATCCAGGACCTTGTTTCCAGTCGCCGCACGAACAGCGAGCTAGCCGAAGAGCTGCGCCGCGGTTGCATTGCGGGCGGGGGCGACCCGTCGCACGTATAGAATCAAAGCATCCGCACGCCGGTTATTGAATGGATTGGACACCACATGGAAATCCCCAGCACCCTGTGCAGCAATGTGTACGAGTTTGCGTTTTGCCCCGAGCCCTGTTACGACCGCCTGGTCGACCTCGCCGATCCCGAGGACTGGGGCCCCAGCAACCGCATCCTCAAAAACTACTTGTCGTTTTCGTTTAGTCGCGCGGTGTTCCTGACCGAGCGCGACGGGGACCAGACCGCGCCGTCCAACCTGCCGCTGGTGTTCGACGACGACCGCTGCCTGTTTAACACCGGCCTGTACACACGCCGTTACGAGACCATCTACGGCTTGTTTGAGCCCAACACCAAGCCCGATGCGCGCCAGCGCTGGTTTTTGAAGGGCTTCTTTAAGGAGAGCGACCCCATGCTGGTCTCGTTTGAGTACCTGCCATGCCGCGTGCGTTTTGCCGAGGACCCCTCCGAGCTGGTCTTTGACTACCGCCTGCCCATCCGCTCCAACATCGACCACATTCTGGGCGACGAGGAGAACCTCACGCGCATTCCCGCCAGCCTGATGGGGGAGGGCAACTCGCTGCTGCTGCGTCGCGCCTTTGAGGGCACCGTCGTCGAGGCCGCCCGCCGCGCCGCCGCCAACTACACGCTTGCCGTGCCGCAGTTCTATGGCGGCCGGATCCAGCTGCTGCTGCCGCTGTGCCTAACCGGCGACAAGCCCGAGCTGGCGCTAACCATACAGCGCGAGGACGGCTTTTACGCCGCGCGCACCTGCCTCACGCTCGACATGGCCTACAACAACGCGCGACTTATCTGCCGCCCCGAGACCTCGTGGATCAAGCGATAAAGGGTGGTTTAGCTGCTGGTTTGTCGGCTACCCTGATTGCGGTTGCGCGGTCTACGCCCACGAATTTAAAATCGGGGGCAAAAAGTTCTTGGTAAACCACGCGCTGCTATGATAGTATCTCTTTTGCCGAAAGGCGACGGGCGATTGGCTCAGGGGTAGAGCATATCCTTCACACGGATGGGGTCACAAGTTCGAATCTTGTATCGCCCACCATCAAAAGCGCAGGTCAGAGGTGTTAAACCTCTGGCCTTTTCTTTTTGACACCAAAATCGAAGCGAAGTTACCTAAGGCGTTATATGTTACGCAGTACACCTTAGGTGTCGTCATTGCGTGTTTTGCAAAATGCGTCTGCGTTCATTCATTGAATTCCCTGCGTAATCTATGTGCAATTGTGGAGACAGAGACCGCTGGCTCATAGCTTGTACCAGCGCGTTTATGCCTATGGCGGTTATTCAACGGATTGCGTCAAGCTTTTGGTCAGTGTTTGGTCAGCTTCCCGTACTTACCCACATGATGCGCCAGTAGATAATCGACCTTACACGCAATCCGCACGGCCCGAGGCCGAAACCAGGGAGGCACAAATGGACGAAATCGTCTGCGCAAACACTGCATTCCGATATTGGCGCTGCCCGCCGCAGGTGCGCGACCTCTACCCGCGCCTGCCCAACTCTGAAGACGGCTGGCGAGCTCTATCCCAAGCCCCTTTCGTAACCGACGTCCTCAAGACCCCGATTATCGCTGTTGCTTCGCCAGGTTGTTGTAATCACCACTCGGGATTGCGCTCCACTATTCGCTGGGAAGGGGCTTCGGATACCGGCACAACAACCGACACTCATTTAGGCTTTAGCGTCACCAATCCGCTTAACACGTTATTTACTATGACACGCTTTGTGTCCCAAATAGATCTCGTACTGGCCATGTACGAACTTTGCGGCTGGTTTTCTGTTTTCGAGCCGGCTCCCGCTGCCGAAATGCAGCTAAAAATGGCGGTAGAGGAGAATCGCAATTCCAGCACGCAGGATTTGTTCGAACTTGGAGAGGGCGAAGACGAGGTTCCTTGGAAACGAGTTTATGCCCGCGCAACCGTTAAGGACCCAGATAATGATAGCCAAACGAGCAAGCGTGAAGATGGAAGAGAGGTTACGAAACTCAAAGGTACTTCTCTCTGGATGAGAAAGCCTCTCATCGAACTGAGCGACCTGCATCGTTTCGCCGACAAGGTCAAAAGTCAAATGTGGGGAAAGCAGTTTTATGATGCCGCTCAGCAGGTTATCGGCATTGCTGCGTCTCCGCTCGAGGTCGCGGGGGTCCTGCTTCTAAGCCGTTCTCGACGTCTAGGTGGTTCAGGATTCAGATACGTGTACCTCAACGATTTAACCCCTCTATCCGTGGCAGCCCAAAGCATCGCAGGTCAAAAGGTCTGCTACGGCGACATCGTGATCGTAAATCCGATTCTTATGAAAGGGGCAATTATCGAAATCCAAGGCGAAGTCATTCATGGCTCAGGTGCAATACTTGACCACGATGCGGAACGCATGACTGCGTTGCAGAGCATGGGATTCGATGTATTCCTGGTGACTCATGATATGCTCAACGATTCAAAGCAGCTAGACACCATCGTCAGAAGTGTCTGCGACCGTTTAGGGATTCGCTATAAAGCCAGAACTGAGGCAATGAAGTGCGCCGAGACGAGACTGCGAGCAAATGTTTTGTGCAACTGGTTGGAAATCGGAAATTAGCCGGCGACAAGGCGCTAAAACGACCTGGTTTGCATGCTAGCTAACTAGTGTCATTTCAAAACTATGCCGGATTACGGGGCTGGACCCGGGCC
>NZ_QSTQ01000003.1:0-144366 GCF_003438275.1 Collinsella sp. OM07-12 | reverse complement strand
GGCTGCGGCTGCTGCGGGGGAGGGCGCTGCGGGCGCTGGCGGTGCCGCGGGCGCTGTCGTCGCTCAGCCCGCTGCGGCTGCCGGCTCCGATGCTCAGCACGATGAGGCTGCCGCCAAGGCCGCGCTCAAGGCTGCCGAGATGGAGGCAAAGCTCGCCGCCATGGATCCCGAGAAAGCGGCCAAGGTCCGCGCGGCGCTTGCCGCCAAGGCCGCCCGCGACAAGCAGAAAAAGGAGGCGTAAGGTCCATGGCACACCGCTCCGTTATTCCGTTTGGCCCGCAGCACCCTGTGCTGCCCGAGCCGCTTCACCTGGACCTGGTGATCGAGGACGACCGCGTTATCGAGGCAATTCCGCAGATTGGCTTTGTGCACCGCGGCCTTGAGAAGCTCACCGAAAAGCGCGATATGCACCAGTTTGGCTACATCGCCGAGCGCATCTGCGGCATTTGCGCCGTGGGTCACAGCTACGGTTATGCCAGCGCCTGCGAGCGCATGCTCGATATCGAGGTGCCCGGGCGCGTGCAGTATATCCGCACCATTTTGCATGAGCTTTCGCGCATCCACTCGCACCTGCTGTGGCTGGGCCTGCTCGCCGATGCCTTTGGCTTCGAGGCGCTGTTCTATCGTTCGTGGACCCTGCGCGAGCAGATTCTCAAGATCTTTGAGAGCACGTGCGGCGGCCGCGTGATCCTTTCGATTAACGAGGTCGGCGGCCTTAAGCATGATATTGAGGATTCTGAGCTGGCGGGTATTGTCCAAACGCTCGACGCCATGCGCCCCGACTACGAGGCCCTGGTGCATACGTTTTTGGACGACGACAGCTGCGGCGAGCGCCTGCATGGCGTGGGCGTGATCAGCAAGAAGGACGCGCTGGACCTTTCGATGGTCGGTCCGTTTGGGCGCGCTTCGGGCGTGGACTACGACGTGCGCATGTTCGGCGACGGCGCCTATGCGGATCTGGCTGCGTTTGAGCCCATCGTTGCTACCGATGGCGACTGCTATGCCCGCTGCCAAGTGCGTTGTGCCGAGGTCACGCAGGCCATGGACATCATTAAGGAGCTTGTGGGCAAGATTCCGCACGACGGTATCGGCGGGCGCACCAAGCTCACGCCGGCTGACGGCGCGCTCGGCGAGGTTGTGATTGAGCAGCCGCGCGGCGAGGCGTATTACTATGTGCGCGGCAACGGCACCAAGAACCTGGACCGTTTCCGCGTGCGCACGCCGACGTCGCAAAACCTGGCGGGTCTGACGCATGCGCTGCAGGGCGTGCTCATTGCTAACGTGCCCATGATTATCCTGACCATCGATCCCTGCATTAGCTGCACGGAAAGGTAGGCGCGGCATGAGTTTGCTGACATTTGCCAAGACGGCCTTGGGCTCTATGATCAAGCAGCCGGTAACGGTGTGCTATCCGCAGGAGAAGCTCGCGGCACCCGAGCGCCTGCGTGGGCACATCGTCAACGACATGGACGTGTGCATTTGCTGCGGCATGTGCGCGCGCCGTTGCCCGGCGGGCGCGCTTGCGGTCGATCGCAAAGGCGGAACGTGGTCGATTGACCCGTACGCCTGCGTGGTGTGCGGCGAGTGCATCGAGAGCTGCCCCAAGCACTGCCTGACTATGGACACCGCCCGTACTCCGGTTGCGGCGGACAAGATTCTCACGGTAGAAACCAAGCCGGAATAGCGCCGGCCCCGCGCTTGAACGCGCGGTTGGGCCGCCGCTAACAAAACTATGCCGGATTACGGGGCTAGATAGCGAACCTACGACCATACAGATAATCGCAAAAACAAAACCGCAGGTAGATAGCTTGTTGTTTTTCAAAAATAGGGTGTATGGATGAGGGTCCTGAGTTTAGCCCCGTAAACCGGCATAGTTTTGAAATGGCATTAAATCGGTGACAGCCATTGTGCTATGCCGGGGCGGTTGGCCGTTGGGTAATTACCCTCGCAGATAGGCGATGGCGATCTGCGTGCGGTTGCGCAGGCCCATTTTGGCAAGGATCGAGCTGATGTGGTTGCGCACGGTGCCTTCGCCCATGTATGCCGTGGCAGCAATCTCCTTGTTGTCGAGACCGCGGGCGATGAGCTCTGCGACTTCGAACTCGCGGTCGGTCAGGCCGGCAAAGGCCGCGGGCCGGCGGGGCGTGCCCGCCGCGATGCCCGCCCCATCAAAATCGATATCCTCGATCGCCTTGCCCTCGAGCACGCGTTTGCCGTCCATGACCTGCGCCAACGCCGGAGGAATGGCGGCGATATCGGTTTTAATCAGATAGCCGCGGGCGCCCAGCTTGAGCGCTGACACGATATACTCGTCATCCGAGAATGTCGTCAGAAACACCACGCGTGCCGCGGGGTCGTGCTCAAGGATTTCGCGCGCCGCCGAAAGGCCGTCGCGCCCTGGCATTTGAATGTCGAGCAGCGCGACGTCGGGTGCGTGCTCGGCGCAGAGCGCCACCGCGTCGTCGCCGTCGGCACCGGTGCCCACCACCTCTATCTGCGGCTGAGCGCCCAGGATAATCTTGAGCGAATCGACCACTAGGCGGTCGTCGTCGACAACTATGAGCCTCATCGGCCCTCATCTCCTTGCTGTTTGGGGATGGTGGCAAACACGCGCCAGCCGGGGGCGCCGGCGCGCAGGCCGGCGGTGAAGGTTCCGCCAAGCGCCTCGACGCGCTCGCGCATGGAGGCGAGCCCCATACCCCCTGTGGCGCTGTGGGCGCCTGTCCGAACCCCGCCCGTTCCATCGTCGGTAACGACGAGCTGGTAAAACGACGGATGCTCCATGCACCTCACGGTAATGGTTTTGGCATGGGCGTGGCGCATGGCGTTGGAAAGCGCCTCGCGCAGTACCGCCGCAAAGCAGTTGGCGACGTTGGCGGGTGCATGCTCGGCCAAAACCTCAAGCTCAATCTGCGGACCGCTGTCCGAGCGTGCGCCTTCAACGATGCGCTCGAGCTGCACGGAGAGGTTGGTCGCATTGTCGTTGAGCGCGTGGACGCTGGCGCGCACGAGCTGAAGCGCCTCGTCAACGGTGTATTTGACGTCGGCGAAATCGGCGGCGACGCTGGGCTCGTTGGCGTGGACCACGCGCAGAGCTTCGGTTTGAAGCGAAGCGCGCGTGAGCTGATGGCCCACGTTATCGTGGATCTCGCGCGCGATGCGGGCGCGTTCGGCGAGCGTCGCGAGCTCGACTTCGTAGTCCTGGCGGTCGGCGAGGTCGCGGTTGCGTGCCTCGAGTGCCAGGGCGCGTTCTTGCAGCTTGTCGCGGGTGCGACGCATGCGTTCCTGTTCGCGCTCCAGCTGCGCGGTGCGCAGCGACAGCAACGTGGCAGCGACCGAAAGGATGGCGGTTAGCAGCAGCGTTCGGGTGGTGAGCGCGCCGCCGCGAAGGTCCGCGACAAGCGCGCAGACAAACACGGCGCTAATCGTCGGCGCGGGCAAGATGCGTTCACGGCGCACGCGTCGCGCGATGTCATAGAAGGCAAGGGGTGCGAACGGCATAAATGGCGGCACGAAGACGGCAGCGATGATGTAGGCGTAGCTCGCGGCCTCGCTCGCGCGATGGGCGTGTTCTTCTCGTGCGACTTCCGACGCCGAGGTGGCTATAACGCCAAGGCAAAACGCCGCGACCAAGCGAGCATCCACAGCAAGGCCCAGAGCGGCCGCAATACAGCACGCCAGCACGATCGATTTGTCGAATAGCCTATTCATACGGGTATTGTACGCGATGCCGCGTACGGGGAAGGCGCCGCCCGGGGCAACCGTGACATTCCTCCCGCGCGGCAAAGCGGCGTCGATCGCTTGCGCGAGCGGGGATTTCGCCTCCGCCCCCTCGCACTCGTGACAAAGCTCACTGGTGCGCGCCGTCCGCTCCTGCGATGATGCAATCGTACCGGGCCGCAATCAACAGAAGGGCCGCCTTATGACAGACATCGTCCACGTCGAAAACCTCGTCAAGCGCTATGACGATCTTATTGCGCTCGACCACTTTAACCTGAGTATTGCCCCTGGCGAGATCTTTGGCCTGCTGGGCCCCAACGGCTCGGGCAAGACCACGTCCATCAACTGCATCCTGCAGCTGCTCGCTTACGACAAGGGCACCATCGAGCTGTTCGGCGAGCCCATGACGCCCACGCGTTACGACCTCAAACGCCGCATCGGCGTGGTCCCACAGCAAGTTGCGGTGTTTGACGAGCTTACGGTGCGTGAGAACATCGACTATTTCTGCAGTCTCTACGTTAACGACCGCAAACGTCGCCGCGCGCTGGTGGATGAGGCGATCGACTTTGTCGGTTTGGGCGACTTTACCAAGTTTCGCCCCGGCAAGCTCTCGGGCGGCCTGGCGCGTCGCCTCAACATCGCCTGCGGCATCGCGCACAAGCCCGAGCTGATCTTTTTTGACGAGCCCACGGTGGCGGTCGATCCGCAGAGCCGCAACGCCATCCTGGAGGGCATCTGCCGCCTGCGCGACGAAGGCGCCACGGTGGTGTATACCAGCCATTACATGGAGGAAGTCGAGCAAATCTGCAGCCGCATCATGATCATGGACGGCGGGCGCGTGCTGGCGCAGGGCACCAACGACGAGCTCAAGCGCATGATCCAGATGGGCGAGCGCGTGACCGTCGAGGTCGGCACCGTCGAGGCCGCCACGGTCGAGCGCCTGCGTGCCCTCGAGCACGTGCTCAGCGTTGAGCTTTCCGGCGGCGAACTCGTCTGCACCTGCGAGGCGAGCCCGCACAATCTGGTCGACATCCTCGACACGCTGCGCGTCGCCGACGTGGCGCTCGGCCGCATTTATTCCGAACCGCCGACCCTCAACGACGTGTTCCTCGAGATCACCGGCCGCGAGCTGCGCGACTAGGGGGGCGGCCATGTTCAACACCATCATCACCACGGTCAAGACGCTGCTGCGTCGGCCGAGTACATGGGTCTGGGGCGCGATCTTTCCCATTGCGCTTTCAACGATGTTCATGTTTATGTTTGCGAACCTCAGCTCCGACGGCAAAATCGACCCGGTGCCGGTTGCCGTCGTGGCGGACGAGGCCTGGGACGCTTCGACCTTTAAGGGCGTGGCGACTTCGCTTGCCAAGGAGGGCGACGATCAGCTGCTCGATGTGAGCGAGTGCGAGGATGTGGACGCCGCGAACCGTGCGCTCAAGTCCGGCGAGGTCGTGGGCATCTACACGGTCGATGCCGCGGGCACGCCCAAGCTCACGCTGCTTTCGAGTTATGACAGCTCGCGCGCCTCGTCGGTGCTCACCGACCGCAGCATCCTTGAGACGGTGGCGAGCTCGTATACGCAAAATGCCGAGCTCATGTCCCAGATTGCCCAGGACAACCCGGCGGCGCTCGCCGACCCCGAGGCGGTTGCGCGCGCCCTGTCGCTCGAGGGCGGCGTCCGCCGCGTAAGCCTGACACGCACCACGCCCGATGGCACAGTCATCTACTATTACGCGCTTTTTGGCCTGGTCGCGATGATGTCTGCCGAGTTTGCCGCCTTGGGCGTCGTTGACCTGCAGCCCAATCTGTCGGGCATTGGCGCGCGCCGCTGCGTGGGCGGCCTTTCCAAGACGGCGTCGCTGGCCGGCATTTTTGTCGGCTCGTGGCTGGTCTCCTTCGCCTCGATGGCGATCGCGATCGGCTACGTGAGCCTGGTCGTGGGCGTCGACTTTGGTGGGCGCGAGGGACTGTGTTTGGTGGGCGGCGCCGCTTCCGCGCTTGCCGCCACGGGCTTGGGACTCTTTGTGGGCACGCTTCCCGTTAAGGGTGGCAAGGCATCCAAGTCGGGCATCCTCACGGGTTTCGCTACCACGTGCGCCCTGTTCGCCGGGCTTTACGGCGAGCCGGCGATGGCACTTGCCGACGACGTTGCCCGCGCCTGCCCGGCCGAGTGCTGGCTCAACCCTGTCAAGCTCATCTGCGACATGTTCAACCGCTTATATTTCTTTGAGGACCTGGGTCCCTTTGTCATCCGTGCGGGCGCGCTGGTCCTCATGACGCTGGTGTTTGTTGTCGCCGCCACGCTGATTTTTGGAAGGAGCCGCTATGAGCACCTTTAAGACTGCGCTGCGCATGGCGCTCGCGCATCCGTTCTACCTGCTCATCTATACGGTGTTCATATCGCTGATGGGTGTGTTCATCGCGGCATCGGTGAGCTGGAACTCGTCGCAGCTCACCGAATACAAGCCCTACGACGCCAATGTGATTGTGGTCGACCGCGACGACAGCGATCTTTCGCGCGCGCTCACCAAGCACTTGGGCTCGCGCTTTGACCTGGTTACGGGTGTTGGCGACGACACGTACGACCTTGCGGACGCGCTCTCCAAGAGCAACAGCGCCAAGGGCAGCGCCGACTGCGTGTTCTTTATCCCGGAGGGGTTTGAGGACGACCTCGTTGCAGCCGCCCGCGTGGGGGAGTCCCTGCCCAAGCTCGATGTGACCTACGGTGCCGGCACCATGGCGGCGGCGCTTTCGTCTGCCGAGGCCTCGCGCTGGATCTCGCTCGCGGGCGCTGCGGCGGCACTTGAGCCCGCTGCTTCTAGCGGCGACGTTGCCAAGGCGGCCGAGCACGCGGCCGCAAAGCGCGCGGAGGTCCAGATCGAGCAGGTCAAGGTCGACTCGACTGCCGCCGCCACGCTCGAGTCGTACTTCAACTTTGGCGCGTACGCGATCATCTCGTCGGTCATCGTGTCGGTGGGATTGGTGCTCTCGGGCATGAACGAGCCCGAACGCGTGCGCCGCATGGATGCCGGCCCGGTCTCCGAGCGCCAGCGTTCGCTCGCCGTGTTCGCGGCCGCCGCCGTGCTCACCGTTTGTATTTGGTTTGTGTCGAGCATGATGGGCGTCGTGGGCTTTGCCGGAGCGGTTGCCGAGGTTGGCGTGGATCGCGTGTGCCTAGCGCTGGCTGCAACGTTTGCCCTTGCGTGCACGCCGCTGGCCGTTGGCCTTACGCTGTCGAGCTTGGGCGCGCGCGAGGAGCTGCTCAACGGCGTGGGCAACTTACTCGGCATGCTCATGACGTTTTTGGGCGGCGCCTGGATGCCGCTGTCGCTCATGGGCTCGGCCGTGCAGACCGCGGCGCATTTTGTGCCGACGTATTGGGTGAACGACGCGATCGGCAAGGCACTTGCCTCGGACCTGACGCCTGCCGTGCTGGGCGACATTGCCTGCGACCTGGGCGTCACGGCGCTCTTTGCCACCGCCATCGCCGCCGCAGGCCTAGCCCTCGCGCACAACAAATCCCGCGCCTAACCGCCTAGTCATTGGGGACGTTCTTAAACGACTAGCCATGGGGGACAGTCTTTGCCGATTGGCCGGCTTGCCGGCCGGGCTGGCAAGGACTGTCCCTAACTGTCGGCAGGAAAGGAGCGTCCCCAACTGCCGGTTGGCGAAAGGGTGCCCCCAGCGACTAGTCGTTTAAGAACGTCCCCAACGGCTAGGCGCCGCGCTTGACTTCAACCCCGCTATAACGGGTACCATCCTCTATGTCTGTAACGCCATATAGACCGAGGGGATATATCTATGACCGCAACTGCACCCGCTGCACCTGCCAAGGTGTACTTCACCAACCTGCGCACGCACGGCCGCGAGAGTCAGCTCGACAAGCTCAAGCGCCTCATCCGCCGCGCCGGCATCGAGCAGATCGACTTCGAGAACAAGTTCGTCGCCATCAAGATTCACTTTGGCGAGCTGGGCAACCTGAGCTTCTTGCGCCCCAACTACGCCCGTGCCGTCGCGGATGTCGTGAAGGAGCTGGGCGGCAAGCCTTTCCTCACCGACTGCAACACGCTTTACGTCGGTAGCCGCAAAAACGCGCTCGAGCACATCGACACCGCCTACCAGAACGGCTTTACCCCGTACGCCACGGGCTGCCAGGTCATCATCGCCGACGGCCTCAAGGGCACCGACGAGGCACTCGTTCCGGTCGAGGGCGGCGAGTACGTGCATGAGGCCAAGATCGGCCAGGCGCTCATGGATGCCGACATCGTGATCAGCCTCACCCACTTTAAGGGTCATGAGCAGGCCGGCTTTGGCGGCGCCATGAAGAACCTGGGCATGGGCGGCGGCAGCCGTGCCGGCAAGATGGAGCAGCATGCTGCCGGCAAGCCGAGCGTCGCGACCGAGCACTGCGTTGGCTGCCGTGCCTGCGAAAAGATCTGCGCGCACAACGCCATCTCGTTCGACGGCACCCGCGAGCGCGAGCTGGCGAGTGGCAAGACCGTCGAGGTGCACGTGGCCGCCATCGACCACGACCGCTGCCTAGGCTGCGGCCGCTGCATCGGCGTGTGCAACCAGGATGCCATCAATCCCGACTATGACGCCGCTGCCGACGTGCTCAACTGCAAGATTGCCGAGTACACCAAGGCCATCGTTGACGGCCGCCCGAGCTTCCACATCTCGCTCGCCATGGACATCAGCCCCAACTGCGACTGCCATGCCGAGAACGACACGCCCATCGTCAACGACATTGGCATGTTTGCGAGCTTCGACCCGGTCGCCATCGACCAGGCCTGCGCCGACGCCGTTCTGGCCTCCGAGCCGCTGCCCAACACCGTACTCACCGACAGCGCGGCCAAGATGGAGCACGACCACGAGCATCTGGAGGGCGAGCAGGCCAAGGACCCCTTCTGCATCACGCATCCCGACACCGACTGGCGCTCCTGCATCGCACACGCCGAGAAGATCGGCCTGGGCACGAGCAAGTACGAGCTCATCGAGGTCAAGTAGCGCCTGTCTATTGGACATATCAAGCGCCTTTGTAGCGTAACGTAAGAAAAAACCGCCCGCGAGCGCAGTGCTCGCGGGCGGTTTTTCGAAAGTGCGGGGAAAAATCGAATATCGCAGACCACAAACCGTTTTTTGGCAACAACACCCCTGATAAATTCCTGGTAAAACCGCGGTTTGGTCGGGGCTTCCGACATTTTCCCCGCACTTCCGAAAATAGAGGGGTCAGATAAAGCCAAATATGTGTAAATTCACCTAGAAATTCTTGTCGAGGAAGCCGTTGACCGTGTTCCAGTAGAGTTCGGCGTCGACCTGCGCGCTCTTGGCGTGCGTGGCGCCATGGACGGTGAGCTTTTGCTTGACCTTGCTAGCGCACGCGTCGTAGTTTTGCTTGAGCATACTGTACGGCACAAAGGTGTCTTGGTCGCCATGGATAAAGAGCATGGGGACCGTCGCGTGTTTAAGCTGCTCCACGCTGCTTGCCTTATGGAAGTCATAGCCTGTGCGAACGTTGCACACCAGGTTCGCCACATCGAGCAAGGGAAAGCTGGGCAGGGCAAACACGTCCTTGAGCTGCAGGGAAAACTCGTCCCAGACGCTCGTGTAGCCGCAGTCCTCGATGATGCACCTAACATTAGGGGGCAACGATTCCCCTGCGACATTCATGGCCGTCGCCGCGCCCATCGACTCGCCAAAGACCAGGATGCGTGCCTCGGGGTCGGCCTGAACGATTCGCCCGATCCATGCGACGACATCGAGCCGCTCGGGCCAGCCCATGCCGATATAGTCGCCGCCGGAGCGCTCGTGGGCGCGGGCGGCGGGTGCGAGTACGTTCATGCCGCGGTCGTGGAAGCGCTTGACGTATCGTGCCATACCGATGGGCTCGTCGGTGTATCCGTGCAGGCAGATAGCGTAATCGTGCGTGCTCTCCGGGCCGGCAAAATACCAAGCGGCAAGCTCGGTCCCGTCATCTGCGGTGAGGCTGCTGCTCTCGCGATGCTCTTTGAACCACGCCCGCGCCTCGACATCCTCGGCATCCATCTGCTCGTCTTTCTTAGCGTCCTTGCCGTCCTGCATCATCTTTATGGTGTACGGCGCTTGGGGGTTCAGGGCAAAGTCAAACAAAAAGTTGCCGGCAAATCCGAGCAACGTGACAACGAGCACCAGCGCAACAACGCCGGCTATCTTGAGCTTTCGATGGGGGTGTGCGCTTTGAGCCATAAGGTCTTCTCCTCTAAGATGTTAATACGTCAACAATTAAACGAAGCGCATTATGGATGTTCACTGTTGATGTGTCAACAGGCAAAGAATGGGTAAACAAAGGGTCACGTATGGTGCAAATGTCGCACGTACCCAGACGCTTTGATATAGTGTTGAGAACTCTTTTATGTTGGAGGATGTAACCGGCATGTCCGATTCGAGCGACAGTTCCAAGCCGCGGCCCAAGACCGCGGCCGTTCCGCACTACACGGTGGGCGAGGAGATCATGAACTCCGTCACCCATGGTGTCGGCTGCCTGTTGGGCATTGCGGGCCTGGTGCTCCTGATCGTATTCGCTGCCCTGCGCGGCGGCGGCCCGGCCCACATGGCTGCGGCAATCGTCTATGGCGTCAGCATTATTCTCGAATACCTCGCCTCCACGCTCTACCACGCCATCGCTCCGCAGGCCGCCAAGCGCGTCTTCCGCGTGATCGACCATTGCGGCATCTACGTGCTCATCGCGGGCAGCTACACCCCGTTTTGCCTCATCACGCTCGCAAACGACGGCGGCCCCGCGCTGTTCTTTGCCGTGTGGGCCATTGCCATCATCGGCATCGCCCTCGAGTGCTTTATGCACGAGCGTCAACCGCACTGGGTATGCGGCCTGGTCTACCTGCTGATGGGCTGGCTCGTCGTCTTTAAGTTGCCCGAGCTTGTGGCGCTGCTGAATCCCGTGGCGCTTGCCCTGCTCGCCGTCGGCGGCGTGTGCTACACCGTGGGCGTGCCGTTCTATATCGCCAAAAACGTGCGCTATCTGCACAGCGTGTTTCACCTGTGGGTGCTCGCCGGCAGCATCTTCCAGTTCATGGCGGTGATTCTCTTCGTAATCTAGCGATCGCGTCTGTGCCCGCGGACCCATCCAGGCGGCCACCGGGCGCAACTGCCCTATCCGTCACCAACGTTTTAACCTGACGTCCCGAATCTTGGAGGTTCGAGAAACTCCCGATGGACATAACCATCTCCCTTATCACCACCCTCGTTTTAACCCTCATCAACGGCTACTTCTCCATGTCGGAGATGGCGCTCACCACGGCCAAGCGCGCCGTGCTGGAGCACGAGGCCGAGGAAGGCGACAGGCGCGCCGAGCGTGCCATTAAGCTGGCCGCCGACTCCGACGAGCTGCTGGCCACCATCCAGGTTGCCATCACGCTCGTGGGCTTTGCCTCGTCCGCCGTCGCCTCGACGAGCCTGTCCGACCCGCTCGCCACGTGGCTCATGAGCTTTGGCATCGCGCCGCTCTCCGCCATCGCGCGCGGTTTGGCGCCGGTCATCATCACCGTCGCGGTTGCCTTCGTGTCCATCGTGATTGGCGAGCTCGTGCCCAAGCGCATCGGCCTGGCCAATGCCGAGGGCGTGTCCAAGCAGGTCGTGGGGGCGCTGTCGTTTTTCCAAAAGATCGCCCGCCCGCTCGTGTGGCTGACCGGCGCGTGCTCGGATGGCCTCGCCCGTATCCTGCGCATCAAGAGCGCCGACGACCGCCAAAACGTCTCGGAGGAAGAGATCAAGTACATGGTCTCGGAGCAGGACGACCTGCTCGACGAGGAAAAGCGCATGATCCACGAGATCTTTGACCTGGGCGACACCGTTGCCCGCGAGGTCATGGTCCCGCGCGTGGACACCACCATGTGCGAGGACGACGAGACGGTCGCCAGCGTGCTGTCCACCATGCGCCAGACCGGCTTTAGCCGCATCCCCGTCTATCACGAGGACCCCGACAACGTGGCGGGCATCGCGCATATCAAGGACCTGATCCAGCCTGCGCTCGACGGCAAGGGCGACCAGCCCATCGCCGGCTTTTTGCGCGACGCCACCTTTGTGCCCGACACCAAGGATATCCTGCCGCTGCTGTCCGAGATGCAGACCTCGCACGACCAGATCGTGGTGGTCGTGGACGAGTACGGCGGCACGGCCGGCATCATCACCATCGAGGATATCGTCGAGGAGATCGTGGGCGAGATCGAGGACGAGTTCGACCCCGACAACAAGTACCTCACGCGCCTTTCGCGCCGCGAGTGGCTCGTCGATGGGCGTTTTTCGTGCGATGACGCAATTGAGCTTGGTTGGCCGCTCGAGGAAAGCGATGATTATGAGACCATCGCCGGCTGGATTTTGGAGCTTTGCGACTCGGTGCCCGACATCGGAGAGGTGTTTGAGGTCGCGGGGTACAAGTTTAAGGTGCAGTCGATGCGTGGCCAGCGCATCTCGCTCATTCGCGTGATCGCTCCGGCCGAAACCGATAAGAAGGATTCCGAGTCTTCGGTAGACGAGCCGACGACGTCGGGTGCGGGTTCTGCGAATCCGCACGACGGCGACGAGTAGGACAAGGAAGAGTAGGGGAGAGTTATGGCAGGCCTGTTCAACATCCTTAAGGTCACCGTCAGCGAGGACAAGATCTGCGCGCATGTGCTGGTGAACCCCGGCATGCCGCTGATGACCTCGGAGGATATCGAGGCCACGGCGCGCGTGTACTACCTGGTGCCGGCGATTGCCAAGCACCTGTGCCTGGGCGATTCCGGCCGCGAGTTCCAGGATTGCATGGGTCAGACCGAGCTTTGCCACCTGCTGGAGCACGTGACGGTCGAGCTCATGAACGAGACCGGTCTTGCCGGCAGCATCTCGTGCGGTCGCACGCGCGTAAGCGAGCACGACGAGCGCGTCTTTGAGGTTGAGCTTTCGTGTCCCGACGACGCGCTGGCCATTGGCGCGCTGTCTTCGGCCACCTTTATGATGGATTGGGCCTATCTGCACGCCGACCAGCCGGCTCCCGATGTGGACGGTACGGTCGCGGGCCTGCGCAACCTGGTGCTGGGGATGCGCGCCGAGGCCGAGGGCAAGGATCCTCACGAGGCCGTCGCCGCCGCGAACGGCGAAGATGCTGCCGTGGACGAGGGCGATGACGAGGGCGATGTGCCGGTTGACGCCGAGCCCGTTGCAGATGCGACCGCCGAGCCCGTTCCCACCGAGCCCCAGGGCGTCCCCAACTTTGACGACGAGCCCCAGGTGGCGATTGATACCGAGGGCGCGGTTGCCGAAAACCACGAGGCTTCCGCTGCCGTCTTTGGCGGTGCGGCGACGGTTCCGGCGGGACCTGCGCATGAGGGCGGCCTGCCGCTCGTGGACGGCGCCGGCGAGGACCCGGGTGCCACGGTGGCCATGCCGGCTATGCCTCAGGAGTAGGCCTACGCGTTTATTACCATCACGGACCTGCGCCTTTGCCGTACGCAGATGAGCAGAGCGGCAAGTGATGCGCTGCGGGTATAATGGACAGCATTCAAACGGTGGGCACCGACGTGCCCGCAGGAGAGGAATGATCATGGGTAAGACTTTCAGCTTTGTCTCCGGCGCACTTTTTGGTGCCGCTGCCGGCGCTATTATCGGCGTTGCTCTGGCCCCGCGCTCGGGCGCCGAGACCCGCGCCATGGCTGCCGATATCGCCAACGACGCCTGGGACAATATGCGCGACACCTACGAGCACGGCGCCGAGGAGGCCCGTGCTGCGGTCAACGATTTTGGCCCGATGGTCGACGCCAAGACCGACGACCTGCGCGCCAAGGTCGACCTGGCCCGCGAGCGCATGGACCAGCTGCGCGAGCAGCTCAACGACGCCATTTCGGGCGGCAACGTGACGCCTGCCGCCGACGTCGTGGTCGAGAACGCCGTCGAGGCTGATACCGAGGCTGCGGAGCCCTCGACCGAGGCATAATGCGCGCCGGGGATTTTGTCGGCGCCAAGATCTATCGCAAGCCTACCGAGGACAAGCGCATCAAAAAGGACGGCACGCCGCGCAGCCCTAAAAAGCTCGGAAAGATTCACTTTCCGGTTTTTACCCCGGGCGGTACGCGCGTGGTCGGCTTTATGGTCCGCCAGTCCGATATCGCGGGCATGATCGAGCGTCCCGACCGATTCGTAGCGCTCGACGCCATTGGTGTCTACGAGGGCGCCATTGCGGTCGATGACGTCAAGGACACGTACGATGCCGCCGCCGCCAAGCGCCTCGACATCAACCTGGACGATTGCATCATCTGGGTCGGTATGGACGTGCGCACGGAATCGGGCGACGTCGTGGGCTATTGCTCGGACGTTGAGTTCAAGCCACGCTCGGGCATCGTTCAGATGTTCTATGTGACCGCCGGTGCCGCTTCGAGCGTGCTGGTCGGTGACACGCAGGTGCCGCCGACGATGCTGCGCGGATACGAGAACGGCGCGATGATCGTTTCGGACGAGGTCAAGGCACTCGGGTATTCGGGCGGCGCCGCTGCAAAAGCTGCCGAGGCCAGCGTCGTGGTGGGCGATAAGGTCAAAAAGGGCGCCAAGGTGCTCGATGACAAGGGATCGGTCGCCGTGGACAAGGGCAGCCGCGCACTGGGCAAGCAGCTCGGCAAGACGCGCGGTATGTTCAAGGCGTTTAAGGACGAATACCAAAAGGCGAGCGGGGGCTCGTCAAAAACTAGCAAATAGCGACGTACCAAATGATGGGAGGCGAGCCGGAGACCTGTTGCTCCGGCTCGCTGTGTTTATGGGGGAGGGCACATGCGCCAAAACGGATCTAACTTAAACGGGCGCTCGGGTGCGCGTCCGACGGCGCGCCGCGATCTGGGGCAGCTGCCCAGCGGTCAGCGTCGACGTCGCCGTAAGCCCGGCGCGATGTACCTCAACCATAGCCGTGGGTTTAGCGATCGCAGCGCGCGCATCGGCAACGGGCGCTCACCGCGCCGACCGTCCCGCCTGCCCTATGCGCTCATCGCCGTGGGTTGCGCGCTCGTACTGTTTATCGCTGCCGTCGTGGGCTACGTAAACCGCAGCGTGGACGTGGAACTCAACGGGCAAAAGACCGCGGTGCGCGTGGGCTCTACGTTGCAGAATCTTATCGACGACCAGGAGTTGGCTGACACCTACGACGCAGGCGACCTGTTGGCCGTCGATGACAGCGTGCTCAAGCGCCATGGGGGCGAAAAGCTGTCGGTGAAGGTCGACGGCAAGCGCGTGAAGCAGGGCAAATGGGATAGCCGCGAACTTGAGGGCGGCGAGAAGGTGACGGTCAAGGATGGCCGTAACACCTACGAGAAGCACGAGGTTCAGGCTACGGTTATCGAGCCCAAGCTCAAGGTCGAGGGCACGGGTGCCATCGAGTATGTGCAGACGTGGGGTGTCCAGGGCCGCTCCGAGGTGTGGGTTGGTGAGCAGTCGGGCAAGACGCAGGACCGCGGCGAGGTCGTGCCCGCTACCGATTGCGTAGTCGAGTGCGCCAGCGTGGCGCCCAAAGGCAACGAAAAGTACGTGGCGCTGACGTTTGACGAGGGCCCGAGCGGCGCCACCAAACAGATCTTGCAGGTGCTCAAGGAAAAGGGCGTCACCGCGACGTTCTTCCTTTCGGGCGATGCCACGGAAGCCTCGCCCGCTACTGCCAAAGCGATTGCCGATGCCGGGTGCGAGATTGGCTCCAACAGCTACAGCGATGATTCGCTCAAGGGCGAGGATCGCGAGACGGTGCGCAAGCAGATCACGAAGGGCACCGAGGCGATTAAGTCGGCGACCGGCGTCGAGACGATGTTGCTGCGTGCCCCCTACGCCGCGTTTGACGAGCAAAACTGGATCGACTCGATGGACCTGGTCTCCGCCGTGGTCTCGTGGAATATCGATTCGGGTGACTGGCTGCTCAACGGTGCCGACGAGCAGGTCTCGACGGTGCTCGATTCGGTGACGCCAGGCAATATCGTGCTGCTCACCGATAGAGACGAATGCGCCGAGCAGACGCTCGAGGCGCTGCCGCAGATTATCGACGGGCTTATTGCCGACGGCTACAAGATCGTGACGCTCAGCGATCTGGTCAAGACGGACACGTCGCTCAGCAAAAAGCTCACGTCACTGACGAAGGTCACCATGCCCAAGAACGCCGTATTTCCCCAACTTGCCGAGGACGACGACGCCACGGAGTAGCTCAAACGAGTGGCACGGTGGGACAAAATTATCAGTAGTGTTTGTCCCAGGTGCGAAAGGCGCATCGGGCTTGTCGTCGCAAGCGACCCTGGGACAAACACTACTGATAATTTTGTCCCACCACTTCGCTGCGGACGACTATGTCACGGATACGTCAGCGTTTGGTATGCCTGCAATGTGCAGCGCATAAATTCGGTGCCGCAGCGCGATGCTGATGCTATAGTTACTGCGGTTAATAAGGGTCAAGAGAAAGGTTACAGGTGAAATCCAAACCTCGACCATACAGTCGATGACCCCATGCAGGTGCTTTCTGCGCATGCACGGGGTGTAAGCGTCGAGCGGCGTGCCGCCCGCGCATGCGTATACATATCAAACAGTCCACGGATAGCGTGCCCGTCCGGCCGCGGTCCGCAGGGATAATGATGGGGAGCACCATTGAATTATCTGAGTGAGATGCTCAAATTGCCGGTCTTGGACGTCGACGGCGAAAAGCTCGGCGTTGTGAACGATTTTGGCATTGCAACCGGCGAAGTTTTTCCGCACGTGACGTCGCTTGCGTTCCGTGGTCCCGGCAAGACGCCGTTTATGATCAGCTGGCGCAAATGGGTCGACCGTATCGACGAGACGGGCGTGTATCTCAATACGTCTGCCACCAACATTCGCTTTTCGTACCTGCAGCCGACCGAGCTCCTGCTGGCGCGCGATGTTCTCAATAAGCAGATCGTCGATACGCAAGGCATGAAGGTCGTGCGTGTCAACGACATCAAGTTCTCCATGTCGGGCGAAAATCAGCTGCGTCTGCTGGGTGCCGAGGTCGGCGCCCGCGGTCTGCTGCGTGCAATCGGTCCCGCGCTCGAGCATATCGTCGAGGGCTTTATGAAGCACTTGGGCAAGCCGCTCAGCGAGGACATTATCGCCTGGTCTTACATGGACCTGCTCGACCGCTCGACTAAGAACATCCAGCTCTCGGTGTCACACAAGACGCTTGGCGAGCTGCATCCTGCCGACATCGCTGACATCATCGAGCAGCTCGACCCGCGCCTGCGCGCGCAGGTGTTCGCGCAGCTCGATACGGCGCAGGCCGCCGAGGCCATCTCGGAGTTCGATGATGACGAGCTCATGACCGAGATGCTCGAGGGCCTGTCCGATACCGACGCATCGTCGATGCTGGCCATGATGGACCCGGACGACGCTGCCGACCTGATCGACGAGCTCGATTATGAGAAGGCCGAGAAGCTCCTGCGCCTGATGGGCGTCAAGGAGGAGAAGGCGATTCGTAATCTGTTGGGCTACGAGGACAACACCGCCGGCCGCATCATGACCTCGGAGTTTGTCTCGCTGCCCGCCACGGCGACGGTCGGCGATGCCATCGAGGCAATTCGCAAACTCGACGAGGATTTTGAGAGTGTCTATTACGTCTATACCGAGGATCCGAGCGGCATGCTGACGGGCGTGCTTTCGCTGCGCACGCTGATCGTGGCCGACCGCGACGCCACGCTGGGCCAGCTGGCCTATCGCGACCTGGTCTATGTGTCGCCCGACGAGGACCAGGAAGACGTGACGGATGAGATGACCAAGTATGACCTGGTAGCTATCCCCGTCTGTGACGAGAACCGCCACATCCTGGGTATCGTGACCTTCGACGACGCCATGGACGTTATTGCCGAGGAGCACCAGGAGGACCTGCAGATCGCCGGTGTCGGTTCGGGCGATAGCGCATCGGACGACTCGACGAACGTGCTCAGCTGGTTTGTGCATCGCCAGTACTGGGTCGTCGTGTGGGGCATTGCCTCGTGCATCATGGCGACGGTGCTGGGGACGGCGCTGGGCTCCGCGTATCTGGTGGTGTTCCCCATGTGCGCCATGCCGCTCGTGCTGCTGGCTGCCTCGCGCATGGTGTCGTTCGTCAAGAACTACTTCCTGGAGTACGACGGCCATGACGATGAGCCCAAGCCGTATCTGGGGTTCTTCTTCCAGAGCACGGGTATGGGCCTGATCCTTTCGCTTGTTACTTATCTGTGCGCGCAGCTGGTGCGCACCGCCGCGTTCCCCGATGCCCCTATGTTTGAGGAGCAGCTCTTTACCGGCTGCTTTAACATTGCTGCCATCATCTGCCTGGTGGGCAACATGAGCGCCGTGATTTATCTGATGGTGCTGTTCTGGCGCGATGAGCACGACCTCAACACGTCGGGTACCGCTATGAACGTCATCGCCGTCATGATCTCGTGTGTGGCGTACTGCATCGCCGCGGTGCTGCTCACCATGTCAGTCATGGGTTAGGTGGTCTCGTGGAAAACACGAAACAAAAGGCGAGCGCCAAGCAAAAGCTGACCATCGCCGCCATCTTTGGCGCTATGGGCCCCGGTCTGCTGGCGGCGCTTTCGGGTAACGACGCCGGCGGTATCGCCACGTATTCCAGCGCGGGCGCCAGCTATGGCTATAAGATGCTCTGGATGCTTCCCGTCATGACCGTGCTGCTTATCGTGACGCAGGAGACCGCGGCGCGCTGCGGCTGCGTCACGGGCAAGGGCCTGGCATCGCTCATTCGCGAGCGCTTTGGCGTGCGCAAGAGTGTACTTGCTATGGCGGCGCTGTTGATCGCCAACACGGCTGTGACCATTTCGGAGTTTGCGGGTATCGCCAGCGGCCTTGCCCTCTTTGGCGTGCCGGCGAGCATCTCGGTGCCGTTGGTGGCGCTGCTGGTGTGGATGCTTACCATGTCGGGTAGCTTCCAGCGCATCGAGAAGATTCTGCTGCTGGTAAGCTGCGTCTTCGTGACCTATATTGTCGCCGCGTTTATGGCCGGTCCCAACTGGGGTGAGGTCGCGGTCGACTTGGTCGTCCCCAATATTCAGAACGATCCCAGCTACGTGTCGCTCGTGGTCGCAACGATCGGTACCACCATCGCGCCGTGGATGATTTTCTTGGCGCAGAATAACGTGGTCGATAAGAATGCGGGCGAGGACGATATCGTGCTGCAGCGTATTGATACCGTGAGCGGCTCGATCGCTGCTGATGTCATTGCGGGCTTCATTATCATCACGACCGGTACAGTGCTGTTCCCGGCGGGTATTCAGATTAGCGATGCCGCCGATGCCGCCCGCGCGCTGGAGCCCATCGCGGGTCAGTGGTCCACGGTGCTGTTTGCCTCAGGCCTGGTCGCAGCGAGCTTTTTGGCTGCCTGCGTGCTGCCGGGCGTTACGTCGAGTGCCATCTGCGAGGCTTTTGGTTGGGAGCGCGGCGCCGATCGCAGCTGGGACGAGGCCCCGGTATATCGCGGCATCATTACGGCCATCATCGGTATCTCTGCCGTACTGGTGCTTATGCCTGGTGTCGATCTGTTCCAGATTATGATGACCTCGCAGGTCATCAACGGCGTGCTGTTGCCCGTGGTTTTGGTGTTTCAGGTGGTTATTGCCGCCGATCGTCACATTATGGGCGCCAACCGCAACGGCCGCGTGTGGAATGTGCTTACGTGGGCGACTATCGGCGTGATCACGGTGCTGACGGTTGTCATGTTTGTCCTGCAGGCGATGGGTTACAGCGCTTAGCGCCTCTTTTGGACTCCAAACAGGCCGCCGCCATGGGTTGCGGCCTGTATTTTGCCTGTTATAGGGGGTTAGTAATATTCGTGTGGACAAAAAATGCCAAATATGAGTACTGTTGCCTGGCCGATAGCATTTACAACTAAGAAAATAATAAACATATCTAAAAATCTGTTCATTAAAAGTGGAGCTCCAAGTCCTAAGCCGGCCACTCTGGTCAACTGGAAGGGTCGCGCGCTACCGCATGGGCGCCATTTTGGGTGGTTTTGCCTGCTACTAAAATTGTAACAGTACTCATATTTGCCCCTTTTTGTCCACGACCTCTTGGAGCCGGCTCGAAAAGAGTGATTTTGGGTTGTTTGCTGCGGGTGTGGGCTTGGAAACAACGCTCGGGGTGGCGAGGCGTCCAGAATTCGGTTGCAAGGAGGGCGTTCCTCGGCTGTGTCAGGAGTGTCCCTAGGTGCCGGCACATAAGGAACGTCCCTAACTGCCGGAGGGGGGAGTTTGCGCTGCAGGTTACTTGTCGGTGCCCAGCTTGTGCGGCTTGAGAGCGAGGGCATTGACGAGCGCGTCGGCGGCGGACTTGACGGCTGCCGGCTGCGGATCGTTGACGTGGTCCTCGGGGTGCACGGGCAGGTCTTTCTTGACCACATCGTGGATCAGGTTGAGGTACTCGGTCACGCCGGTAGTCGACAGGTGCGTGCCGTCGCCATCGAACAGGTCGTTGCGGTTGGCACTGTGCCCGTACCAGTCGATAACGCGTACATTCTTGTAGCGCGTGGCGGCGTTGGCGATGGCCTGGTTCGTGGACCCGACCCACGGCTGCGGGCTACGCGTGTTTACAAACACGACAATACGCTGCTCGCCGGCGTCGGCCATGATCGCATCGACCTGGGCGTCCGTTACCAAACCGTTTGTGCCCAGCGCAAAGACCACGATCTTGCCGGCAAGGTTCTGCTGGATATAGCCCTCAAATGTCGCGCGGCCCGCATCAAACTGGCGGCCCTTTTCGGCATCGATATGGCTGTGAGGAAACACGCTGTCAAAGGAATCAACGGCGCGCAACGACACGGAGTCGCCGATCATCAACAGGTCGTAGGAGCCATCGGGGAAGCCGTCGTTGTCCTTGTCGGTGTCGTCGGCCGCCTGCTGGTCGGTGGGCGCGGTGTTTTTGGCTTCCTTGTTGAGGACTTCGGCGCCCTCACCGCTCAGCGCGGAGGTCTCCGGCACAAAGATCAGGCCGCCCAGCGCGATGACAAGCACGATCCCGCAAGTGGCGCACACAGGAATATGCGCGCGCACCCAGTTGGCGGGCGTGGTGGTGCCATCGCGGAATTCGGCGACGGTACGGCCGAAGGCGCCCTTCCTAAACGGCGTTTCGATAAAGCGATAGGAGCACTCGGCTACGGCGACCACCACAAGTACCTGCAAGATGTACTGCCACCAGGGCGTGTCGTTGATGTTGGCGACCGGGTTCATGAGCAATAGCAGCGGATAGTGCCACAGGTAGATGCTGTACGAGCGCTTGCCAACCCACACGAGCGGCTCGGTGGACAGCGCGCGAGCAACCATTCCCTGGGGCTGCACGCATGCCGCGATGACCATGAGCGTAAGGATGGAACATAACAGCGTGCCGCCGCGATACTGGAACGCGGTGTAGCCGTTGGTGAGCGCGACCATGGCGGCAAGGCCAACCAGACCCACGACGCCCAACACATCGATGGATGCGGGCGAGGACCAAAAGCGCACGAGGGCGCTCGGCTGTGCCGGGGCGGTCTCGGCTGCTTCGTCGGCCTTCTCGCCAGACTTGCCCTCGGCGTTCTTGCCGTGCTTGGCGGCGCCAGCCAGGCGATTGAGCCCCAAACGATGAGCGAGACGCACCGGCGCCAGGTCGCGATCGGGGATAAAGGCCATCCAGGCACCCAGCAGCAGCGAGAACACGCGGGTGTCGGTGCCGTAGTATACGCGGCTGGGGTCGGCGGCAGGGTTGTAAAGCGCCATCATGGCGAGGGCAGATACCGCGGCAAGGCCCAGAACCACGCGGCGCGTGTTGGGCTTGCTCACATGCATGGATACCATGGCAAACAGCAGTGGCGGCCAAATCAGGTAGAACTGTTCCTCGATGGCAAGCGACCAAAAGTGTGTGAGCGGCGAGGGGTCGCCCAGAGCATTGAAGTACGAGACGTTTTGGGCAATCTGCCACCAGTTGTTGAAGAACAGCAGCGACGGCAGGATGTCGGGGCGCATCTTGGTGAGCATCACGTGGTTAAAGATGGTGCACAGCGCGCAGGTCACGAACACTACCGTTACCACGGCGGGGACCAGGCGACGGATACGGCGGATCCAGAAGCTCTTGAGGTCGATGCGGCCGGTCTTAGCGACTTCGTTGAGTAGCAGGCGTGTGATCAGATAGCCCGAAAGCACAAAGAAGATCGTGACGCCGAGCAGACCGCCCTGCGCCCACGTGAGGTTGAGGTGATAGAGCACCACCGCGACGACGGCAAGCGTGCGCAGACCGTCGAGCGCAGGGATATAGCGGGACTTGGGACGAGCAGGCGTCTGCTCCGCGGCGGGAGTGTTGGCGCGGCCCTCGTTGTTGGCGGAAGCGCGATGGGGGCTCGCGGTGCGTCGCGGCTCGTTGGCACGGCGTTCGCCCTTCACGCGTTCGTGCGGCGCCGGCTCGTTGCCCGTGCGGCGTCGGCCGCGCGAGCCCGATTGCGAGAATTGTTCCATAAAACATCATCCAATGACGAGAATAATCAGCACGTATTCATTGTAGCTGCCTGCTCCTGTGAATGCTTGCTGCTGGCGCAAGCTCAAGCGCGCGTCCACATCAAAGTGAATTAAAGTTATGGAGGTGCGAGAGCACACAATTGACGGCCGACAGCGGGCGCAGAGCCCACGGACGAGGAGGTTTCCATGGCGGATCACAGCATCGTTGCGGTGTTCGGCAGCATGAACATGGACCTTTCGGTGGCGTGCGAGCGCATGCCGCGCGCGGGCGAGACAGTCGGTGGCAGCGGTTTTATCACCAACGCCGGCGGTAAGGGCGCCAACCAGGCCGTCGCCGCCGCGCGCATGGGTGCGCACACGTGCATGATTGGCGCTGTTGGGCGCGATACCTTTGGCGATGTGCTCGTGGCGGGGCTTCAGGATGCCGGCGTGGGCGTTGAGTTTGTGACACGTCTCGATGGCGTGGAGACCGGTACCGCGACTATCATTCGCTGCGAGAGCGATAGCCGCATCGTGCTGTCGCCGGGCGCCAACCATGCACTTGCGGGCGAGGACGTTGCCCGCGCACTGAGGCGCCTGGTGGCCGACGAGCTCGACGGCGACGCCAGAGAGATTGCCCCGGCTGCCGGAAGCGTCTTTATCGCCCAGGGCGAATGTGATCTGATGGCAACGGCCGCGGCGCTCTCTTGCGCTCACGAGCTGGGATTCTATACGATCTTTAACCCGGCACCCGCCTGCGATCTGCCGGCAGGAGCGTGGCCCGCGGTCGACCTGGTCTGCCCCAACGAGACCGAGTGCCAGGCGCTGACGAGTGTCCTGCCTACAGACGACGCAAGCTGTGCGGCCGCTCTCGAGGCGCTGCTCGCCAAGGGTGCCTCAGCCGCGGTCATCACGCTGGGCGGCGCCGGTTCGGTTACGCTCGGCGATGATGGCGAGCCGCTGCGCATGTCGGCGCTTTCGAGCACGGTAGTTGACACCACGGCCGCGGGCGATACGTTTATCGGCGCGCTTGCGGCGGCCCGTTTGGAGGGCTTGCCGCTCTTTGAGTGCATGATCGCGGGCGCTCGCGCCTCGGCGGTGACGGTGTCGCGCTTGGGCGCGCAGCAATCGATTCCCACGCGTGCCGAAGTTGAACATTGGTTTGGTTAAACGATTGAGACGGAGAAGCGGAGTAGAACAATGGCAACCAAGAAGCTGATCCTTGATCTGGATATGGGTGTGGACGATGCGATGGCGCTCGCCTATGCGATCGCGAGCCCCGAGGTGGAGCTCGTGGGCATCACCACATGCTTTGGCAACGTGCGCGTCGAGCAGTCGGCGCACAACTGCCTGGCGGTGCTCGACCTGTTGGGTCGTCCCGAGGTGCCGGTGTACCTGGGTGCCGACCGTCCTCTGCAGGCGACCGAGCCCTATACGCCGCCGGCGTCCACCACGCTTATCCACGGCAAGAACGGCATCGGCGGCGCGAGCGTGCCCGCCTCGCCGTACGAGCCGGTGGGGGCGACGTCGGCCGATGGCAACGCTGCGGTCGATTATCTGACCGATGCCGCGCGTACCTATGGCCCCGACCTGATCTACGTGGCGACCGGCCCGCTCACCAATCTGGCGCTTGCCCTGGAGCGTGATGCAGCAGCGATGATGTCTATCGGTCGCGTGGTCGTGATGGGCGGTGCGCTCACCGTGCCCGGCAACGTGAGCGCGGGCGCCGAGGCCAACATAGCAAGCGACCCCGAGGCCGCCGACGCCGTGCTGCGCTCGGGCCGCAAGCTCACTATGGTGGATCTGGATGTGACGCATCGCGTGGTGCTCACGCGTCGCGATATTGCCGGCTGGACGGGCTCGGGCACCATGGCGGGCTGCGCATTTGCGAGCATGGTCGAGCACTATATTGGCTCGTACGAGATGAACGCACCCTACCTGGGCGGCTGCGCACTGCACGATCCGCTGGCGGTTGCCGTGGCGATTGACCCCACGCTTGTGGGTGCGCTCGGCTGTAACCTGCGCGTCGACCTGCTGGGCGAGTACCGCGGCCGCACCATCTGCGACGAGCACCGCCTGTCCGATCCGGACAAGAGCGCGCTTGTGGCGCTGACCGTCGACGCCCCGCGCTTCCTCGCGGAGTTTAAGGCGCGTATGGCCCGCGTCCTAGGTTAAATGTTTTTCACGCCCCAAATTGGCTACCGAGTAAATGTGCCCGTTGGGGGAATAGTCGTGCCACTTTGCTTGACAACAGGCTAAACTAGCTCATAAACATTTACTATTCTGTTTAGATTGAATTTGCGGTCGTTTAGTTGTCGAGTCACGGGGCGGTCAGGCCACGATGCTCGACCGCGACCGTTACTAGGGGGAACAATGGCCAAAGCAAGTGTCCGCGAAATCAGCCGCATCACCGGTTTTTCGCCTGCGACCGTGTCCAACGCGCTCAACCGCAAGCGCAGCGTGAGCGAGGAGACCGCCAAGGTCATCCTGGAGTGCGCGCAGTCGCTCGGCTATCAGCAGTCGACGCAGCTCGAGAGCATCCAGTTTGTGCTCGCGCGCAAGACGGGCGCCATTCTGGACGAGAGCACCTTTCATCCCGCAGTCATCGAGGGCGTGGAGCGCCAGGCGCGTCGCCACGGCATGAGCACGAGCTTTGTCTCGCTCGACTTTAGCGACCTGGACGCCGTGCGCCCGCAGGTCGAGGGCCTGATTGCCGATCCGTCTGCCGCCATCGTGCTGATGGGCACCGAGCTGGGCGAAGAAGACTACGCCCTGTTCGCTAACGCCGCTGCCCACCTGATTGTGCTCGATGGCTGGAGCGACCGCCAGTACTTTGATGCCGTGGTCATTGCCAATACCGATTCGGTGCTGCGCGCCGTGGACTACCTTATCGAGAAAGGCCACAAGCAAATCGGCTATCTGGCGGGCGACCTTCGTATCCGCAACTTTAAGGATCGCGAGCGCGGCTATCGTCAAGCGCTTGAGGATGCGGACCTCGAGGCCAACCCGGCATGGCGTGTCACGCTGGGCACCACACTCGAAGGCGCCTATCGCGACATGGGTGTGTGGCTCGACAACGCCTCGCACGAAGATCTGCCGACGGCTTTCTTTGCCGAGAACGACGTGCTCGCTGTGGGTGCCATGCGCGCGCTCAACGAGCACGGCATTCGCGTGCCCGAGGATGTCTCGATCATCGGCTTTGACGATCTGTCTTTGGGCGCCTTCTCCAACCCGCCGCTCACCACGGTGCATGTTCCCAAGCACGAGGTGGGCGAGATCGCGGTGCGCCGCCTGGTGGGCAACATCCGCAATCCCAAGAGCTATACCTGCAAGACGGCCGTATCGACGTATTTTGTCGAGCGCCAGAGCGTGCGCGAAATCTAGGCGAAGGCAGCATCGCTCGCGGCGCGTCAAAGCGCGCGAGGGCAGTAAGTGCAACACCGTTCAAAAGGGGGTCCTTCGGGACCCTTTTTTGTTCTCCTTGTATGTTCAGTTTGTTTACATACCGTTTAGGCTGATTTCTCTACCGCCTGCGGGTATTTCGCGCTAAACTTCTAAACAGAATAGTAAAACATTTAGTAAACAGAACAAAACGAAACAATCGTCTGTTTACTGAACATGTGACTAGGGGAGGACGTACATGGATAAGATCAAACTCGGCTTTGTGCCCACGCGCCGAAGCATTTTTAGCGCGCCGGACGCGATCAAGTATCGCGGCCTGACGGCTGATCGCCTGCGCGAGATCGGCGTCGACATTGTGGACATCGACGACATCAACGACGAGGGCCTGCTGTTTGACGACAGCCATATCGAGCCTATCGTCAAGAAGTTCCGCGCCGAGGGCATCGACGGCATTATGCTGTGCCACGCCAACTTTGGCACCGAGTACGTTTGCGCTCGCCTTGCCCGCGAGCTCGGTCTACCCGTGCTGCTGTGGGGCCCACGCGACGAGCGCCCCGAGCCCGACGGCACCCGCCTGCGCGATAGCCAGTGCGGCCTGTTCGCCACCGGCAAGGTTCTGCGCCGCTTCCAGGTTCCCTTCACCTACATGACCAACTGCCGCCTGACCGACCCCGAGTTCGAGCGCGGCGTCTGGGACTTCCTGGCCGTGTGCAACGTGGTCAAGACCTTCAAGCACACCCGCATTCTGCAGATGGCCACCCGTCCGTTCGACTTCTGGTCGACCATGTGCAACGAGGGCGAGCTGCTCGAGAAGTTCAACATCCAGCTTTCGCCCATCCCCATGACCGAGCTTGTCCAGGCCGTGCGCGACGCCCAGGCCGACGAGCAGGCCATGGCCGCCATGCTTGCCCACATTCGCGACAGCTTTGAGATCTGCATCCCCGAGGACAAGGTCCCCGCGGTCGCCGGTCTTGCCATCGCCATGAAGCGCCTGGTCGAGAAGTACGGCTGCAACGCCGGTGCCATCCAGTGCTGGAACGCCCTGCAGGACGAGCTGGGCATTATGCCCTGCGCCGCCAACGCCATCCTCAACGAGATGGGCATCCCGGTCGTCTGCGAGACCGACATCCATGGCGCCATCACAGCGCTGATGGTCGAGGCCGCCGACCTGGGCCGTCACCGCGGCATGTTCGCCGACTGGACCGTGCGTCATCCTGACAACGAGAACGGCGAGCTGCTGCAGCACTGCGGCCCTTGGCCCTGCAGCTGCGCGGCCGTCAAGCCCAAGCTCACCTACCCGCTGGCCTTCGATCACCCCGGCGCGCTGACGGCCGAGGCCAAGCACGGCGACCTCACCCTTGCCCGCTTTGACGGCGACAACGGCGAGTACTCGCTGCTGCTGGGCAACGCCCGCGGCATCGACGGCCCGGCCGGCATGGGCACCTACCTGTGGGTCGAGGTCGAGAACCTCAAGCGCCTCGAGGCCAAGATCGTCGAGGGCCCCTACATCCACCACTGCGTGGCCATCCACGCCAACGTGGTGCCGGTGCTCTACGAGGCATGCAAGTACATCGGCATCCAGCCCGACCTGTACGACCCCATCGAAGAAGACGTCAAAGCCTACCTGCGAGGAGAGTAGAAATGGCAACTATCGAAGAGCTTGAGTCCCTGCGCTGGGACCTTCGCCGCGATTGCGTCGATATCATCATGGCTGGCGCCGGCGGCCACATCGGCGGCGACATGTCGGTGATCGACGCCCTCATGACCCTCTATGCCAACCACCTCAACATTTCGCCCGAGACTGTCGACGACCCCAACCGCGACCGCTTTGTGCTCTCTAAGGGCCACGCCATGGAGGCCTATTACGCGGTGCTGTGCCACGAGGGCTACCTGGACCTCGACGACGTCAAGGCCCGCTTCTCCAAGTTCGGCAGTCCTTACATCGGCCATCCCAACAATAAACTCAAGGGCATCGAGATGAACTCCGGCTCGCTCGGTCACGGCCTGCCCGTGGCGGTGGGTATGGCGCTCGCCGGCAAGATGGACGGTCGCGACTACCGCGTCTACACCATCATGGGCGACGGCGAGCTTGCCGAGGGCTCGGTCTGGGAGGGCGCCATGAGCGGCGGCAACTACCAGCTCGATAACCTGTGCGCGCTCGTGGACCGCAACCGCCTGCAGATCAGTGGCAGCACCGAGGACGTCATGAAGCAGGATTCGCAGGAGGAGCGCTGGGCCGCCTTCGGCTGGAACGTGCTCTCCATTCCGGGCAACGACATCCAGGCCATCGATGCCGCGCTGACGTTGGCCGCTGAGACCAAGGGCAAGCCCACGGTCATCATCCTCAACACGGTGAAGGGCTATGGCTCGCCCGTTATGGAGGACAAGGCCGCCTGGCATCATCACCTGCCCAACGATGAGGAATATGCCCAGATCATCGCCGATTTCGCTGCCCATAAGGAGGCTATCAATGGCTAACAAGATCGCCAACCGCAAGGTTATCTGCGACACGCTGCTCGAGGCCGCCGAGACCGATAAGGACATCGTCGTCCTGTGCTCCGACTCCCGCGGCTCCGCATCGCTCACGCCGTTCTTCGATCAGTATCCCCAGCAGTCCGTCGAGGTCGGCATCGCCGAGCAGGACCTGGTGAGCATCGCCGCCGGCATGGCTTCGTGCGGCAAGAAGGCCTGGGCCGCCTCGCCGGCGTCCTTTGTGACCACGCGCTCGTATGAGCAGTGCAAGGTCGATGTCTCGTACTCCAACACCAACGTTAAGCTCATCGGTATCTCGGGCGGCGTCTCCTACGGCGCCTTGGGCATGAGCCATCACTCCGCGCAGGATATCGCTGCCATGAGCGCGATTCCCAACATGCGCGTATATCTGCCGAGCGATCGTTTCCAGACTGCCGAGCTCGTGCGCGCTCTGGTTGCCGACAACAAGCCGGCCTACATCCGCGTGGGCCGCAACCCGGTCGAGGACGTGTATACCGAGGACGAGTGTCCGTTCCAGATGGATCGCGCCACCTGGGTGCGTCGCGGCACCGATGTGACGCTCGTCGCCACCGGCGAGATGGTCCGCCACGCCGTGGACGCCGCCGATCTGCTGGCCGAGCAGGGAATCTCGGCAACGGTGCTCGACATGTACTGCGTCAAGCCGCTCGACGCCGAGGCCGTGATCGAGGCCGCCGGCGCCACGCGCGCCGTCGTGACCGTCGAGGAGCACAGCCCCTTCGGCGGCCTGGGTTCCATGGTCGCGCAGGTCGTGGGCGAGCATTGCCCGCGTCCGGTCAAGTGCCTCTCCCTGCCCGACGCGCCGGTCATCACCGGTACGAGCCCCGAGGTCTTTGCGCACTACGGCCTGACGGGTGCCGGAATCGCGCAGACCGTCGCCGAGTTCTTGCCCGCAGAGTAATTGGTGCATCGGGGACAGGTCACTTTGCATCAACTTTGTGCAAAGGGGGCAGGTTTGCACCAATCCTTTTAGGTTGAATTCTGAGCATGCCGGCTGCGCTCTCATGAGCCGGTCGGCCGCTCGCTCCTTGTCCGTTGGGCTTTAGTTTTTTAATCGACGGGGGAGACAGGAGAGTACATGAGCAAATACATCATCGGAATCGATCAGTCCACGCAGGGCACGAAGGCGCTGCTGGTGGACGAGGGCGGCCACCTGATTCATCGTGCCGATCGCTCGCATCGCCAGATTGTCAACGATGCCGGCTGGGTGAGCCATGATCCGACCGAGATTGCCGCCAACGTGCTGGCCGTGGCGCGTGCCGTGGTGGAGGAGACCGGGGTCGATCCGGCCGATATCGCTGGCATTGGCATCTCCAACCAGCGCGAGACCACCGTTGCCTGGAGTCGCACGACAGGCGAGCCGCTGTGCGATGCCGTGGTGTGGCAGTGCGCCCGCGCCCGTGAGCTGTGCGACGGGTTTGCTGCGCGCGAAGGCGTGGCCGAGCTGGTGTGCGACACGACAGGTCTGGTGCTCTCGCCCTACTATCCGGCGGGCAAGATGGCTTGGATCCTCGCGAACGTTCCGGCGGCTGCCGAGGCCGCGGCGGCGGGCGAGCTGTGTCTGGGCACCATCGATGCTTGGGTGGTCTGGACGCTCACGGGCGGCGCGGAGTTTCGCTGCGACTGGTCCAATGCCAGCCGCACGCAGCTCTTCGACCTGCGCCGTGGCTGCTGGAGCGAGCCGGTGTGCGAGGCCTTTGGCATTGATCCGGCGTGCTTGCCGCAGGTGACCGATTCCGACGGCCTGTTCGGCACAACGGACCTGGGCGGCTTTTTGCCGGCCCCCGTGCCGGTGCACGGCGTGCTGGGCGACAGCCATGCGGCCCTGTTTGCGCAAGGCTGCCACAGCCGCGGCATGGCCAAGGCGACCTATGGCACCGGCAGCTCGGTCATGATGAACGTCGGCGACGAGTTTGTCGCCAGCTCGCACGGGCTTTCGAGCTCGCTTGCATGGCGTATGGATGGCGTGACCGAGTATGTGCTCGAGGGCAACGTGAGCTACGCCGGCGCCGTCAAGACCTGGCTGCGCGACGACCTGGAGCTCATCAACAACCCCGAGGAGGTCACCGACCTGTGCTACGCCGCCAATCCGGCGAGCCGCGTCTACTTTGTGCCGGCGTTTACCGGCCTGGGCGCGCCGCACTGGGCAAGTGATGCCGAGGGCTGCGTCTTTGGCATGACGCGCACCACGGGTCGCGCGGAGTTCGTAAAGGCCGCCGATGAGTCGATCGCCTATCAGATCTTCGACGTCATTGATGCGATGGTCGAGGATTCGGGCGCCGCACTGGCCGAGCTTCGTGTTGACGGCGGCCCCACGCGCGATGCGTACCTGATGCAGTTTGAGAGCGACTTGGTCGGCTCGCCCATCCGCATTGCGAGCAATGACGAGATGAGCGGTCTGGGCGCAGCTTGGGCCTGCGGCATTGCGCTGGGCATGTACGCGCGCGATGTCGTTGACGTCTACGGCGCTCGCAGTATCGTGGAGCCTTCGATGCCGGCCGACGAGCGAGCCAAAAAGATCGCCGGCTGGCGCCACGCGGTGAAGGCCACAATTTCCTACACTGCCTAGAATGATTTTTCTGGGACGGGGATTAAAAACTCATTGGTCCTCGTCCCAGGTAGCTAATTTGGGACGGGGCTTTTTTGACTGGTATGATTGGTGCGACCATTCGAACCAGCTAAAAGAGCCCCGTCCCAAATTGACTACCGAGAGGATCTGCCATGGAGCGCATCGCCAGCTTTTCCGTTGACCATCTGCTGCTTGAGCCCGGCGTGTATGTGAGCCGCATCGACCGCGATCCGGCGACCGGTGCTGCCGTCACCACGTTTGACCTGCGCCTGACCACGCCCAACAAAGAGCCGGTCATGAACACGGCCGAGTGCCATACCATCGAGCACCTGGGCGCGACGTTCCTTCGCAATCATGCCGAGTGGTCGAGCCGCATTGTCTACTTTGGCCCCATGGGCTGCCGCACGGGCTTTTACCTCGTCGTATTTGGCGAAGTGACGAGCGAGGAGATCCTGCCGATCGTGCGTGAGCTGTTCGAGTTTGTCGCCGACTTTGAGGGCGATGTCCCCGGTGCCGCTCCCGAGGAGTGCGGTAACTACCTGGACCAGAACCTCCCCATGGCAAACTGGCTTGCGCGCCGTTATCTCGACCGTGACCTGGCCGATATCGACGAGAAGCATCTGCACTATCAACAGGCATAAAGCTGCTCGCAAAATATCGTTTGCACCAGAAGCGCCTCCGCTGTCAGCGGTGGCGCTTTTTCATACTGAGCGCTCAAAACGCGAAGAAATTGTTCTAGAATGTTCGTACTGTCACATAAACGAACAGGAGTGAACATGCATATCTACTCTGTCAACGATCCCGAGTTCAAATCCTATGGCAACGTTTGGGATGACGTTCCGTCCGTGCTCACGTCGCCCGTGCTCGAGGCGCTCTCTGCCACGCCCATCCCCGAGGGCAGCAAGTACGTAGCAAGCGCGCCGGAGCTCGAGGGCGTCAAGGATGCCGATAAGCTGGGCTTTCTCATGTACGGCGGCCGTCCCTTCCAGCTGGGCTGGTGCAACGGCCACAACACGCAGCTCAACTGCCTGGAGTATCACCGCGCCAGCGAGTTTAACCTGGGCGCCCGCGACTTTATCCTGCTCGTGGCGCATCGCTGGGAGATTGAGGGCGGCAAGCTCGACACCGCGTGCGTCAAGGCGTTCCGCGTGCCGGCGGGTACGGTCGTCGAAGTCTTCAACACCACGCTCCACTACACGCCGTGCATGGTCGACGACGGCGGCTTCCAGGTAATGGTTGCGTTGCCCGCCGGCACCAATGGTCCGCGCCCCGAGGCCGCAGCCGACATGCCCGCGGTCGGCGACAGCTACTGCTACTGGAAGGCCGACAAGTGGGTCCTCTGCCACGCCGACAGCCCCAAGGCAGCCGAAGGCGGCTACGTAGGCCTCATCGGCAAAAACCTCGACATCAACGTGGACTAGAATCTTCCGTCTCGATCTGTAACATCTAGCGGGCTAAATCGTTACTACCTGTTACAGATTGAGACATACCGTAGAAGGCCGCCCGAAAATCTCGATTTGTAACACCAAACCCGATTTTGACGGCCTAGCTGTTACAGATCGAGATAAAACGGGCCCAAACCACCACAAAGGTGCCTGTCCCCATTGTGGTGGCTGCCTAGAACTGGCTGCGAAGGTAGTCAGCCATATATGGAACGGCGAAGCGCACGTAGCCGCGGCGAGCCTGTTCGATCACGCCGGCGTCAATAAGGCGCCGGCGATACTTTTGCGCATAGTCGGGTGTGACTGACATGCGCTTCGCAACATCAGAAATGCGAGACACAGCGTCTTCGTCATCAGTCATTGCGGAGAGAAACGCGACGTCTTGGTCTGACAGCGCGGCGAGCGTCGTTTCGCACACATCGTTTTCGAAATCGACTTTCGACGCCTCGATGGCTCCGTCGATTAACCCTTGCGTCGCACGTTCGCCTGTCCTGCAGCGATTGGCGATGTTATAGCCGATGAGTTGCAGCATATAGGGCGAGCCTTGGGTTGCGCGAGCGGCACGGAGGCGAAGATCGCTTGGAATATCAAGGCCGAGCTCATCGAAAGCCCGCTGGTAATAGGTATCGACATCTCCGACCGAAAGTGGCTCGAGCGTGACCTTTCGAGCGCGGTTGAGAAATGTCAGCACACGGTCATTGAGTGTTGCGCAGACGGCTCCCGGAAGGCCCGCCATGACGAGCGCGACGTTGAGTCGTTCGCCGACCAGCTCTTGATAGGCGGTGACGAGCTGTCTGATCTCGGGTGAATTTGCTTGGAGCTCGTCGATGAGGATGAGGATGCCGTGCCCCTGCTCGGTCAGTTTGCGCGCGAGCTGCGTGAGCTTGAACTGAAAGCTCTTGGTCTCCTGCACGTCTCGTGTGAACTCGAGGCCTGCCGAGAGCCCGAAAACACTTAGGCTGCCGCTCGCGAGTTTGGGAAGGCGGCGTTTGTTGACGTAAGGTTTGCCTGCTTCTTGGATTTTCTCGACAATGCGCTCGAGCATATCCTCGGAGGCTACGGTAGGCGTGGCGACAACAAAGCCGAGCTTGCGTGCGCGGTCGGCAAGTTCCCACAGAAGAACTGTCTTGCCGCTGCCTCGCTGTCCAAGCATGAGCATGGCTCGGTCGCGATTGCCCGGTTCCTGCTCAAGGCCGGATATGAATGTCGAAATTACAGTTTCGCGCCCGACGAGATAGGATGGGCGATTTCCAAATGAGGGGGAGAAGATGGTTTCAGTCATAAGTCTCCTTTCCTTTCTTTCCTATTTTTTCCTTTCTTTCCTATTCAGTCAAATGGTCTGCCACCCGAGGGCGCCTTCGCTGTTGTGGAGGCGCCCTTTTTTGCAAGTGAGTAGACTTTTTGGCTTAGTCTGACCACGCCGGAACATGCCAGGTAAGCTACCTGCGGTTTTGATGGCGTCAAAGGCGGGTCTGGTTGAGTTTTGCCAAAAAGTCTACTCACTTGACGTTCGCGGCGTGTGGGCGGGTGCTTTTTCGTGCACGCGAGGTATCAAAAAGTGTCAGGAGCGCACCGTCTGCCGATGTGCGGGAGCGAAAAGAAGTGTCGACCTGCGCCGTTGCCGTTGAGCGACGTGCCGTTTATAGAGATACTGAGCCTATGACAAACAGCGTATGAAAGGATCGATGCATGGCTTTCCGTAATGACTTCCTGTGGGGCGGCGCGACGGCTGCCAACCAGTGCGAGGGCGCCTACAACGTGGACGGCCGCGGCCTGGCCAACGTGGACGTGGCCCCGCACGGCTCCGAGCGCTTCGCGGTGGTCTCCGGCCAGCGCAAGATGCTCGACTTCGAGGATGGCTACTACTATCCCGCGCAGACCGGCATCGATTTTTACCATCACTACAAGGAGGACATCGCCCTCTTTGCCGAGATGGGCTTTAAGACCTTCCGCATGAGCCTGGCCTGGACCCGTATCTTCCCCAACGGTGACGAGGCCGAGCCCAACGAGGCCGGCCTGGCCTTCTACGAGGACGTGTTCCGCGAGTGCCAAGCGCACGGCATCGAGCCGCTCGTGACCATCACGCACTTCGACTGCCCGATCCACCTCATCAAGGAGTACGGCGGCTGGCGCAACCGCAAGCTCATCGACTTCTACAAGAACCTCGCGACCACGATCTTCACCCGCTACAAGGGCCTGGTGAAGTACTGGCTCACCTTCAACGAGATCAACATGATCCTGCACCTGCCGTTTATGGGTGCCGGCCTGGTTTTTGAGGAGGGCGAGAACAAGGAGGCCGTCGAGTACCTGGCCGCCCACAACGAGCTCGTCGCCAGCGCCTGGGCAACCAAGATTGCCCACGAGATCGACCCCGAGGTCAAGATCGGCTGCATGCTCGCTGCCGGCACCTACTACCCCTACAGCTGCCGTCCGGGCGATGTGCGCCAGGCGCAGCTCGACAACCAGGACAACTACTTCTTTGTCGACGTCCAGAGCCGCGGCTACTACCCGGCCTATGCCGTCAAGAAGCTCGAGCGTCTGGGCATCGACGTCGGCATGACTGACGAGGACCGCGAGATCCTGGCCGAAAACACCGTCGACTTCATCAGCTTTAGCTACTACTCCACCCGCTGCTCTGCCGGTGCCGACAACCCCGATGTCGAGAAGACCCAGGGCAACGCCTTCGCCGGCGCCAAGAACCCCTATCTGCAGGAGAGCCAGTGGGGCTGGGCTATCGATCCGCTGGGCTTCCGCATCACCCTCAACGACCTGTACGACCGCTATCAGAAGCCGCTGTTTGTGGTTGAGAACGGTCTGGGCGCCAAGGATGTTGTCGAGGAGGATGGCTCCATCAACGACGACTACCGTATCGACTACCTGCGCCAGCATATCGCCGCCATGCGCGATGCCGTGACCGAGGACGGCGTGGACCTTTTGGGCTACACCACCTGGGGCCCGATCGACCTCGTCTCTGCCGGCACCGGCGAGATGTCCAAGCGCTACGGCTTTATCTACGTCGACCGCGACGACGCGGGCAACGGCACCCTCAAGCGCTCCAAGAAGAAGAGCTTTGATTGGTATAAGAAGGTTATCGCCACCAACGGCGAAGACCTGGCCTAAGGGCACTGAGGCACTCAACCTTGGGGCTCCAACCCTCCTCGCGTACCTAAGTACGCTTCGTCGGGCTTGTCGCCCCCAATCTTGAGCACCTCAGGCCCTTAGGAGGTGGACCTGACCGCCGCATTTCGAAAGGCATGCTTTATAGCTTCCTAACCAAGGCGCCCGGCGAGCAGCTTATGCCCGCCGGGCGCTTTGTTAAAAGAAGTGAAAGAAAGCAAAAGAAGTTAAAGCTTGCAAAAGAAGTTAAAACTTGCAAAATTAGTGAAAGCAGGATAGAGTTGACGGGGGAGTGTTCCATGGATGTGCCCATTAATCCGTTTACGCCGACATTTGGCATCGTCCCGCCAATTATGGCCGGCCGCACGTATCTTATTAATGATGTTGTGCGAGCGCTCGACCGCGGCCCCGGCGATCCCAACTTGGCAACAATCTATGTTGGCGCACGAGGAACAGGTAAAACGGCCCTGCTCTCATACCTTAGCTCCGAGGCGCAAAGGCATGGTTGGATTTCGGTTGGCGTGGCTGCTGCTCCTGGAATGCTGGAAGACATTTACGAGCAAACGCGTGAAGTTGCGGCTGAATATATCGATAGCGGCTTAAATCCTAGGCTCAGAGGTTTGAGTGTGGGCCAGCTATTTAGCGTGGAATGGGAGCCGGAGCAGGCACCTTCGGCAAACTGGCGCACGCGGATGACTCGCCTTATAAAAGCTTTGGACAAATATGATATCGGTTTGCTGTTCACGATCGATGAGGTGTCGGCTTCGTTCGATGAAATGATTAGTTTTGCCTCTACGTACCAGATGTTTGTGCGCGAAGGCCGACGTGTGGGAGTGCTGATGGCGGGGCTGCCGCATCAGGTGTCAATGCTGCTGCGCAACCAGTCCGTTTCATTTTTGCGTCGATCAGTTCAGCACCACTTGGGGAATATTAGCGACAAGGAAATTGCCGTTGCATTGAAGGAGACCATCGAGGGCGGTGGCAGGCGCGTGAGTGCTGACGGCCTTCAGAAGATGGTAGATGCCATCGGCGGTTTTCCGTTTCTTATGCAGCTCGTCGGTTTCCGCTCTTGGGATATACGGCCTCAGGCAGAAGAGATAACCGCCCAAGATGCTGCAAGGGGCATTGCGCTTGCGCGTTCTGACATGGAGCAGCGCGTGTTGGCGCCGACGTATTACGAACTGTCCGAAGGCGATAAATCGTTCTTGGAGGCAATGCTTGCAGACGGGGGCGAGAGCAAGATTGCGGACGTTGCAGAGCGAATGGGCGTAAAGAGCAATTATGCGTCGCAATACCGCGCTCGCCTGATTGAGCAAGGGATTATTGGTGAGCGCGGCCGAGGAAGGGTTGGCTTTGACCTTCCGTATTTTAAGGAATACCTAGAGGAGACCCTCGCTGTCGATTAGTCATTGGGGGACGTTCTTGTTTGACTGGTCGTTTAAGAACGTCCCCAATGACTACTTGCCTAATTATCACCATTGTTTACCAGCGCGTTTAACCGAATTTACAGTTACCAATTAACCAAATATCAATTTTTTGATTAACCATATTTACGCATTTCAATTAACGAAACAGATTAAACATGTACTGTTTGAGTTGGCACTTGGGGACGTTCCTTTTCTGTCGGCACCTGGGGACACTCCTGAGAGGTAGTCATTGGGGACGTTCTTAAACGACTAGTCGTCAGGGACACTCCTTGCGCGCCTTGCCGTCTGCGGATTTTGGGACATGCGGCCCGATTTTTGGGCCCATCTGTCGGTACACTAAAGGCACTATGGGTACCCGCGAGCGACATATCGGTCACGCGGCCGCCCGATCCGCACCCGCGGCGGATCCCAGGGGCGGCAAGCTCTTTGCCATGCCGCGATTCCTTGTTGGCATATCGCATCGTGTATACCGCCGCCGCGTCTTTGCTATCGCCGGCGCCATCACCGCGCTGTTCCTTATGCTTTTAGCGGTCTTGCCGGCGCTGTTCGCCTCGGACCCCAAGCTTTCCAACACCGTGCCCGTCTATGGTGAGGTGTCCAAAGAGGTCGCGGACGAGCTCGCTCATACGAGCTCCTTTCCGCTACTTGTCGCCGCAGTCACGTTTTCAATCTGGGGCGTTCTCGCTTACCTGCGCTGCCTGGACTATGTGTTGCGCCGCCGCCTTGTTGCCATCGCTGCCATCTGCGCCCTGTGGATGATTGAGGTCATCTTTAAGTACAAATCATTCACGCCAAGCTACGCCACGCTGCTTTGGTACCTGTACTACGTGCCCATGACGCTCATCCCGCTGCTCTTTCAGCTATGCGGCATGCGCCTCGTGGGCGTGGAGCAACATCGCGCGGGCCGCCGCTACCGCACGGCCTTGTGGATTACGGCCGCCCTGCTTATCGCGTTTGTGCTCACCAACGATTGGCACCGGCAGATATTCCACTTTGACCGCGCAAGCGAAACCTGGAGCAACGACTACACGTATGGCTGGGGTTACTTTGTCTTTCTGGCGTGGACGGCTTTTAACGTCGTTGCCTTTTTTGTCCTGGTGGGACGGTCCTCGTCTTATAGAATCCAGCGCTTTTCAGGCACGGCAGCACTCGTGTTGCTGGGCGGCGCGTTCTTTGCCGCTTCGTATGCCCTGCGTGTGCCCTGGGCGTGGAAACTCAACTTTTCGCTGGTCTATTGCGTGCTGTGCGTGGTAACACTCGAGATTTGCCTCGATTGTGGCGTTATCCCGTCGTATCACGATATCGCCGGCATCTTCGATACCCTGCCGCTCGATCTCAAGGTTCTGACGCGCGACTTGCAGGTGGCATATGCCACGCCGATGTCGGGACCAATCACGCCAGATGTGCGCGAAGAGCTTCGTGCGCAGGAGTACGGGCGTGCCCACGCCTTTACCGTGGCGTCTGCCCCCGATGTGATGTATCGAGCTTTTCCGCTGCTGGGCGGGTCGGCTCTCCTTGCCCAGGAGGTCTCGGAACTCAACGAGCTCAATCGCGAGCTGGCGTATCGGCGTATGGAACTGCAACGTCAAAACGAACTGCTCGCGGCCGACTATGACCTTAAGGCGCATTTGGCAGACCAGGAGGCCGAGGCGCTGCTGGTTCAAGATGTGGACCGGGCGCTTGCCCGCGCGCTCGATGAGATGTACAGCCTGCTGAGCTCGCTGCCTCCGCTTACCGACGAGGCATCCTCGCATGAGCGTTACCGCATGCTGCAGTGCGCCAAAATGCTCGTTGCCTATTGCAAGCGCAAAGGGTCGCTCACGTTGGCGCAACACGAGGAGAGCGGCTTTGACCGCGACCGTATTCAGCTGATTGCCAACGAGCTCGCAAGCGATCTGCGCGCCATCGATGTCGACTGCGCCTCGATTGTCGCCATACGCCGCCCACTGCACGCCAGTACGGTAAGCGCGCTGTACGACTGCGTGTACGACTTTGCGTTTTTTGCCTACACCACCGATCATCCGGCGCTTATGTATCACTTGGGCGACCACGACTCGTGCAGTGTCGAGCTGCGCGCCACGCTCTTTTCCAACGATGAGGACGATCTTTCGCGAACACCCGCCGCCCACGAGCTCGAGGTCGCGCTGCAGGGGCGAAACGTGGCGTATCGTCTTGAGGGCGAGCCCGGTCAGCTGCGCATGATCGTCTTGATGCCGCGGACGGGTGAGTGACCATGCAGATTCCGCTTATCCTTCCTCAGATTGTCGCGCTCGACGTCGTCTTTGCCCTAGCGGCATGCCTGCAGACCATTCACGTTCCGCTCATCGCGTCGCGGCGCTCGTCCTATAACCGCAAGGTGATTTGCGCCTACGAGGCGAGCCTTGTGCTTCACCTGATGATTTCGGCGCTCATCTTATTCGCGTCGTCTGGCTCGTATCTGGTGGCGCCGCTTGACGTTTGCGCCAGGGCAATGGGCGGAGTGCTGTGGCTCAATGCCGCGATCTTTGCCTATGGCGTGGTCCTTATGGTGCACTATCGTCGCCCTGTCATGCTGGCCGAGCTGCTGCTTGTTGTCGCCGTTACACCGCCGGTGGTTTTTGCCATGGGCTCGGCGTGGGCCGTTGTCCTTATCGCAGAGGGAGCGTTCTTCCTGTTCCGCTCCATCGCGGCGCTTTTGATGGACGTCCGTAACCGCCAGGAGGACATCACCGCGTTCTCGACGATTGAAACTATCAACGTGATTCCCGTGGGCATTCTGTATCTAGACCCGAGGGGCCATCCGCTGCTCATGAACCGCTGCATGCGCAAAAACCTGGTGGAGCTTCATATGCCCACCGACCTAGGCGATATGAGCGGTACATGGAACGACCTGCGCAAACTCAGTATGCAAATGCCCGAAAGCAGCCAGAGCCGCGTGCGCATCAATTTAGACCGCTTTGGTGAGGCGCGCGTTGTGGTCGAGGTTTCTCCCGCCGAGATTCGCCTGTTTGTGTGCGATGACGTTATGGTCTCGGGCCGTTCGTTCGAGCGCATAATCGGTCTGGATGTGACAGAGTATGCGCATGCGCATGACCGCCTGGCGCAGGCCAACCACCTGCTTGCGCTTGCGGGCAAAGAGCTCCAGGCTCAGATCGAAGAAGTCAAAAAAGTTGCCGACAACGCGGCTTATCTGCGCATGCGTGCCCGCGTTCACGATGTGATCGGCCAGCGCCTGTCTATCCTCCATCGCTATCTGGAGGAGGGGCGTTTGGACGACGAGTCGCTCGAGCAGATTGACCCGTTGCTGCGCTCAATCGCCGCTGATCTGCGCCGTGGCGGTGCCGGCGAGCCTTCGGAGCAGCTGGGCGATATCGTCCACGCCTTCGGCCTGGTGAGCGTGCAGATCGATGTCGAGGGTGCACTGCCCCAGGATGCACGTGTCGCCGCAGCATTCTTGCAGATTATCCGCGAAGCTTCGACCAATGCTACCAAGCATGCGCAGGCACATCAGGTCCACGTGCGCCTGTGGCAGGAGGGGACGGATGCTGGTGCCGTCGCGCACATGACTATTTCTAACGACGGGTCCCCAGCCCCCGTATCGTATCGCGAAGGAACGGGTATCCCAGGTATGAGGCGTGTCGCGCAAGATCTGGGCGGCAGCTTGGAAGTCCGCCCCGCCCCGCCCTTTACGCTTGCGGTATCCATTCCGCTGCACTCCAACGCCACGGTCCAAAGGAGAAGCTCATGATCCGCGTGCTCATCGTCGAAGACCAGGCCATCTTGCGCGAGAGTCTCGCACGCTCCGTTGGCGACCAGTCCGATATGACCGTTGTCGCCGCGATAGCCGATGCTTCCGAAGCCCTCGATATCGTGCTCAAGGAGCGCCCGGACATGATACTGATGGACGTGTGCACCGAGCACGATTCCAATGGCATCGTGGCGGCAGCGCGTATTAAAGAGGAACTGCCCGAGTGCCGTGTCATCATTATGACGGGTATGCCCGAGATCACCTTTGTCGATCAGGCGCGCGAGGCGGGCGTCGATAGCTTTGTGTACAAGAATGTCGGTATCGACGAGCTGTTTGGCGTGATGCGCTCCACGCTGGCGGGCTACTGCACGTTTCCCAAACCGCCCGAGAGCATTTTCTCGGGCACGGCGGCCCTCGATGATGTTGAGCTGTCGATTTTGCGCCTTGCCTGCGAGGGCAAGAGCCGTCGCGAGATTGCGGGCGAGCTGTTTATGAGCGAGGGCACCGTCAAGCGCCGCATCTCGGAGATTCTGAGCAAGACCGGCTACGACAATATCATGCGCCTGGCGGTGCATGCGGTGACCGAGGGCAGCATCGTTCCCAACATGGAGCGCCCGTAATCGACGCTCTCGACCGTGCTTCGATGCTAAAAAACAGGCCGCCCGCCGCTTCACACCTGAAAGCAGCGGGCGGCCTGTTTGCGTGGGCAGAGCGTTGCTGGCGCAAAGCGACGGGTCCGCAGGATCAGTTCCTGCGGACCCGTCTGGAACGCGCGCGGGTTTGTCCGCCAATCCGCGGCTGTCGATGTCTGTCGCTACGCGATGGTTGCGCTGTAGGAAGCGACGTCCTCGTAGGAATCGGTCAGGTAGGCGTCGATGCCGATGGTCGTGTTGACTAGGCTGTCGAAGCTGTCAAGCGTGCCGTTCGAGAAGGTGAACTCTTCGGTGGCGTTGGTGCCGGGCATCAGGTGGGCCGAGAACCAGGCTTCCTTCATGGTGCCGTTGACGTTTGTCTTGCCGGTGGGGGCGTAGAAGGTCAGGTCCTTGTCGCTCTTGTTGACGATGTTGACGACAAAGCCGATGTCGCCCCAGTCGTCCTGGAACTTCTCGGTGATGGTGATGGTGCACAGGTCGTCATCGGCGACAGTGACGGCGGGGGAGATTTCGACGCTCTGGACATCGCCGTCTTCGACGGCCTCCTCGACTTCCTCTTCCTTCTCGGCGGCCTCGCGATCCTTCTTCACGATACCGGACAGGTCCTTATCGGACTTGCTAAAGATGAGCTTGTCCTCGCCGTCCTCAAGGACAAGCTTGCCGTCCTCGAGCTTCACGTCGGTCGTCTCCTTGTCGACGGTGATACTCGCGGTGGTAGCGTCCTTGGCCTCCCACTTTAGGTCGGAAACTTCGGAGAACAAATCGAGGCTGCCCGTGCCGTCTTCGTCCAGGACCAAGATGCAGCTGATGCCCCATTCCTCGAACATATCCATATACTCATCGGTCAGCTCTTCGCCCTCCGTGGTTCCACCCGAGAGCTTCCAGCTGCCGACAAAGTTGGCCTTGGGGTCTTTGCCGCCGCTGCAGCCCGTGAGGGCAAAGGCGAGCGCCAAGACGCATGTCAGAAATGCGAGTGCGGACTTTTTGAACGTTGTCTTCATGGTGTCCTCCTTCTTGTGTGAAAACCCATAGAAGCAAATGCGGGGGTGGCGGATCCCCCGCCAATTACCAGATAAAGGGGTTAGGGCCTAGGCGTTCCGCAGTTGCTGCAGAACTTGCCGCCGTTTTCGCTACCGCAGTTGGGGCAGAACCACTTGGCCGGCGCCGGGGCGGGTGCGGGACTGCCGCACTCGGAGCAGAACTTGCCGGTGTTGGTGGCGCCGCAGCTGCAGGTCCACGTGCCGGCCACAGGTGCGGCGGGAGCCGGTGCGGGAGCGGGTGCCGGAGCCGGCTGCGGGGCGGCCTGCTGCTGCGCCTGGCCGGCGGCGAACAGCTGGCTGGCGTTCATGCCGCCCATGCCACCTGCCATGCCCATGCCCATAAAGCCTGCCATCGCGCCGTTGGGGTTGGCCGCCGCGGCACGCATCGCGTCGCTCTGGGCGCTGGCGATGTTGGCGGCCGCCATGGTGGGGTCGCGCATGACCGCTGCCTTCTGCAGATCCTTGATCATCTGCTCGTCTTCTTGCGAGGCGGCGATGGAGTTAACGCCAAAGCTCACGATCTCGACGCCGCGCAGGTCACGCCAGTCGGCAGAGAGAACCTCGTTGAGCGCGCGGGCGAGCTCGGTGGTGTGGCCGGGGATGGCGCTGTAGCGGATGCCCATCTCCGAGATCTTGGCAAAGGCGGGCTGCAAGGCGGTGAGCAGCTCGGACTTAAGCTGGCTGTCGATCTTGTCGCGCGTGTAACTATCGGTCACGTTGCCGCATACGTTGGTGTAGAACAGCAACGGGTTGGTGATGCGGTACGAATACTCGCCGTTGCAGCGCACGGAGATGTCGACGTCCAGGCCAATGTTGTTATCGACCACGCGGAAGGGTACGGGCGAGGCGGTGCCGTACTTGTTGCCGATGATCTCCTTGGTGTTGATGAAGTAGACGCGCTGGTCCTTGCCCGCGTCGCCGCCAAAGGTAAAGCGGCTGCCGATATTGGCGAAGGTCTCCTTGATGGAATCGCCCAGGTTGCCGCTAAAGACGCTCGGCTCGCTGCCGGTATCGAAGACGAACTCACCGGGCTCCAGCGCGACTTCGATGATCTTGCCGTTTTGCACCACGAGCATGCCCTGGCCGTCGTTGACGGCGATGACCGAGCCGTTGGAGATGACGTTGTCCTCGCCGCGCGTGTTGGAGCTGCGGCCACCGGTACGTTTGCTGCCCTTGCAGGCCAAGACGTCAGCAGGCATCGATTCGCAGTAGATAAATTCCTTCCACTGGTCGGCCATGACGCCGCCGGCAGCTCCCAATCCAGCTTTCAAGAGTCCCATGGTGATCTTCCTTTCTCGTCAAAGGCCGGGTGGTATTGGTTGGATTGCTTAGTCGTCCTTGTCGTCTTTCATGACAACGGTGGTCTCGGTGTGGCTGAAGGTGTCGTGCTTCTCGGTCAGGTCGAGCTCGCCGCAGTACTCGTCGGCGTGGGTGGCCTCGTTGGCCGTCTTGAGCTGGCCTACCAGTAGCACGTCTCCGATAATCACGATGATCAGCGGCGCGATGATGTTGATGAGGATGCCTTCGATGTCAAAGGTGAGGTAATTCGGATCGAAGGCGTTCTCACCCATAAAGAGAATCTGGGAGAGGATAAATCCGATCACAAAGAACAGCACCGAGGCAACAGCGAGCTTGGGCTTGGAGCAGGGAAGCTCGCCGACCATGCGGCCGGTCTGGCCGTTCATGGCAAACAGGTAGCGCTTGCCGTTCCATGAGGTGGAAAGCATCCAGACGGGGAACAGAGCGTAGTCACTGTCTTCCCAGGTGTAATCGAGCTGCTTGCTTTCGACCGTGGCGTCGTCATATTCGTCGACGACAGTCTCACGCAGGGCCGAGACCGTGCTTTCTTCCATACGGCGCTCGGCGCGCGCCTTACAGGCCTCGCAATCCTCGTCGTAGCGGTTGGCGATGTAACCGGGCATATATGCGACCGAGAACGGACGCAGAGCCTCGTAATCAAACGGCTCGATGGCATCCATATGGCCGTCGGGCATCTTGGTCGATCCGTCAACGGGCACGCGCTCAAACGAGATATTGCCCTTGCGGTATGCGTCGTAGTGGTCGATGGTCGTTACTGTGCGGTCGGATTCCTCGCGCACGGTCTCATTGGTCGCATCAAAGCGCACTTCGCCGTCCACGCGGGCGCCGTAGAGCCAAAACGGCACGTAGACGCCTTGAACCTCGTCGATGTGGTTGCCGGTGACAAAGCTCTTGGGTAGCAAGATCTTGCCCTTGTAATGCTCCTTGAGCGCCGCCAGCGCGTCGTCGCGCTCGAGCTTAAACGGAATCACCAGGTCGGGGGAGAAGTCTCCCGAGAGCTGGCCGGGTGCCACGGCGGAGTTGCCGCAGTAGGGGCAGGTGGTAACGGCGACCGTGCCGTCCGAGATCAGCTCGGCGCCGCACGACGAGCAGATATAGCCGGCGTTTTGGGCAAGCTCCTGTACCGCGTCGTCGACAGCGGGCTTGGACGCCGTGGCCGCGGCGTCGGCTTTGGCATCCGCCTTGCCCTGGCGCTCGCGATAGAGAGCCTCGACCTCTTCGACTTCAAAGCGCGAATCGCAGTAGTCGCAGACGAGCTTTTGCTCGGCGCTGGCAAAGTGAAGGGGGCCGCCACACGCAGGGCACTGATAGTTGACGCTCTCGAAGGCCATGATCGGTCCTTTCTGCGCCGGGGACTATGCGCCGATGGCGCCGCCGCAGTATTCGCAGCGCCCACTGGCATCGGGAATCGTGGTTGCACCACAGAAGGGACAGGTGACTGCAGTCTTGGGAGCCTTGGCGGCCGCGACGCTATCGCGCGTCTCCTGGCGCAGCTGCACCAGCGCGTCGCGGACTTCGGTTGCCTGGCGCTTGGCCTCGCGGTACTCAACGGATTCGCGCTGCTCGATGGTGGAGTCGTTCACGCGCAGGCCGATCTCGGTAAAGTACGGCGTGTTGACGTGGATGGTCAGGTTAAAGTCGTAATCCAGGTCGTAGCGCGGCGGGTCGTAGCTCTTGCGCTCGCCGTCCTTGGTCTCGCGATAGACCTCGGTGCGATGCTCGTCGATGTCCATGTCGCAGCCGAGTACCTGCGAGAACTCGATGATGTCGGGGTTGGCGTCGCGCCAGCGGCTCTGCGAGGTAATGATCAGCTGGCCCGCGTCCTCGTCGAGCATGATGTTGGTGCGTCCGGCAGAAAGCGTGCGCGTGGGGTTGAACGACGCCAGGCGTTCGGCATTGGCCTCGCGGTAGGCGAGCTGCTCGCGGATGTCGTCTGCGGTGCTGGAGCGCCAGCCGCTAAAGAAGGGGGAGAGCTTGCCGGCGCACTCTTTGCACAGGTAGCCTTCGTTGATCTTGGTCTTTCCCAAAAGACCCAGCTCGGTACCGCAAATCGCGCATTCTTTCTTCTCGAACATCTTGTCAAAGAAGCCCATGGCTGCCTCCCATCAACTGGTAGCGTGTGTCACTTTTGATGATGGGTGAGTGCGCGGCCTTTCACGATACCCAAGCGGCTCAAGAAGTCTCCACAACTGGGACACATGGCCCATTTTGGGCAGTCATCGGGGACGTTCTTAAACGACTAGTCGCCGGGGACACTCTTTGCCAAAGGGTGGCACTTGGGGACGTTCCTTTCTGCCGGCACCTGGGGACACTCCTTGTGGGGGGGGGCTCTTCTCGAGAGACAGGTTGGTTATGGCCCCACCCGCTGTCGGAAATTCGATCAACGCTTTCTAAAAATGTTCAATAGAGGTCAATTCCAATTGAGATTATGTTGAAATATATAAATACTCAATTGGAATTTTGCAGTTATCCCAGTTAAAATAGGAAAAGGGAGGCAAGTTATGCTCAAGCGTAAAATAATCGAGAAAATTGAAAGCTGGAAACAGACTAAAACCGGGCAGGGACTGCTTATTACCGGCGCTCGACAAGTTGGCAAAACAAGCGCTGTCGAGCAGTTCGCCCGTGACAACTATAGAAGCTTCCTGAAAATCGACTTCGTGGAGAGACCCGACGCGGTCGAGCTCATAGGGGAGGCAAGGAGCCTCGATGACCTCATTGTGAGAATCACCGCACTGGCTTCATCGCCCATCGCTTCGGATACAAAGACGCTTCTGTTTTTTGATGAGGTGCAGCGTTGCGGAGACGCTATCACCTGGATGCGTTATCTTGCGCAAGACGATCGTTTCGATGTCATTTACTCCGGCTCCATGCTCGGGATTGAGGCGTTCCATTTTCGGTCGTTGCCGGTAGGTACTATCGATATCCTCGAGATGTTTCCCATGGATTTCGAGGAATTCTCCTGGGCTCTGGGAGTCGACGAATCATTATGGGATGTCGTTCGTGCCTGTTATCGCAAACGGGAACAAGTGCCTCCGTTTATTCATGAACGGTTGATCGAGACGTATTATCGGTATGTCCTTGTGGGTGGCATGCCTGAGGCCGTTCAGCTGTTCGTCTCAACTCATGATACACAGGCGATGCGCGCTCGTCAGCAGGGCATTCTCGAAGCATATCGCGCAGATATCGCACGGTACGCCGAAGCCCCCGCGCATGCTCAACGGATCAGGACGATCTACGATGCCATGCCCGCGCAGCTCAATAAAGAGAACAAGCGCTTTCTCGTTACCGGGATAGACAAGCGGAAACGATTTTTGGATTTGCAGCCTGATTTTGACTGGCTTGTTAATGCGGGCGTTGCGATCCCGGTTAAGAGGGTGAGCGAGCCCATGTTCCCCTTGGGTCTCTCGCGGGAAGACAGTTTTTTCAAGTTCTACCTGAGCGATGTGGGGCTGCTGTTCTCTACTTTTTCTCCCGCTGATGTCGAGGCCATTGTTGCGCAGCGGGAATCGATCAACTTTGGGCAGGCTTTTGAGAATGCGGTCGCCCAGGAGCTGCGCGCATGCGGCTACTCTTCGTTGTTCTACTTTAACGCGGCCAAGGTTGGAGAAGTCGATTTTATTATCGAGGATAAGCGGAGCCCCGTCGTTTTGCCTATCGAGGTCAAATCGGGTAGGTACAGCACAAAGCACGTTGCCCTCGATCGCCTGATGAGCGTTGAAAACTATGGATTGGCTCGGGCGGTCGTGCTTCACCGGGACAACGTGGTGGATGGAAAGGCGATATTGTATTTGCCCCTATATATGGCGGGCCTGCTAAAAGAAATGCCATAGATGAAGGGTTGAGAGCTCTAAGGTAGTCATTGGGGACGTTCTTAAACGACTGGTCGCCGGGGACACTCTTTGCCGAGCAAGCAGTCCACGTCGTGCTCCTTCTGGGACAGACGGCTCAAAAACGCTGCACGCCGTGGACTACTGGGGTCAAATTCGCGGCATTTCGAGCTTGGCTTCGTTATCGGGACTGATTCTTTATTAAAATTGAAATCCAAACAGTTGAGCGGCGGGGGGGGGGGATTCATGAGAGGCATGGGAGACACAGCCGCATACTTACGTCGGGGCATTCGGGAGATTATATGCCTAGCGCTGTTCTATTTTACGTATTTGGCTGGCGAGTATCTTTTTGACGTGCGCGTTGCCGAGTTTGTGCCGCCGAGCGAGGTCGTTGTCTACGAGAGCTTCATCGTCGGCGCGAGCGCAATCGGCTTTCTTGTGCGTCCCCTTCTGTACTACCGCCGTCCCCGTGCGATCGATACGACAAGCGACATCGCGGGCGTGTTGCTGGCATCGGCGTTGCTGCTGTTGATGATGGCGGCTCAATTTGAGATGCTCATTGCCGGCGGGTTGCTGACGTTCTGCACACTGGGCTACTGCGGATCGACCGCCCATGCCAACTTTGCGCGACGCTTTGCACGGACGCCGTATTTGGCGCGCGTGTTGGCACTTTCGTATGCTTTGGGCGTTTTGCTGCAGGTGCTCAACCATATGGTGATGCCTGCGGGGATTCCGCAGCAGTTTGTTCTTGTTGCCTGTGCGGTTGCGCAGGTGGTACTGCTCCACAACGTCCGTCGCGCCAAGCTACACGGTGAGCCTGAGGTTGGGCGCGAGTCCGATATCGCCGAGCTTTCGGTGGATGCGTCGGAATTTGGCGCCAAGTGGCAAGACGATTCTGAATCAACGGCGGCTTTTCGGCGCGCCGTGGTGCGTCTGACGGTCGCAACCGCCTGCCTTACCGGTGTGTTTGCCGCCCTCAATGCAGGGCTCACGACCTCGCATGCCGCCGGGGCCATCGATTTGGGCGATTGGCCGCGCCTGTTGATGGCGGCGAGCGCTCTAGCTGCCGGCGCCTTGTTTGACCTGCACGGTCGTTCGTATATGAACATCACCATGACTTGCACTGCCATGTTGTCCACGCTTTCGTTCTTTGTCTTGCTCGTCGACGGCAATGGCGGCAATGTGCTTGCGGCCATGGCGATTTTCTATCTGGGTTCGGGCTTCTTCGTGGTGTTTTTTACGACGAAATTTGCTGCCATTTCGGTTTATGCGCACTGGTCGTATCTGTGGCCGTGCATGGGTCGTGTCATCAGCAACATTTGCGCGATGCTCGTGACGGCGCCGGCGGTGGCGATTATCTCGAGCCAGAACGTGCTGCTGGCGGTGGGTGCGGTGCTCGTACTGTTTGTGGGCATTGCGATTTCGCTGCTGGGACAGTTTGGGCATCGGGCAGATGACGCTGCGGTGCCCGGCGAGCTGGCGTTTGCTGCCGATGATCTTGGCGCGGATCGCGCGTCTGCTCAGAGCGAGCCCGCTTCCGCGGAGGTGCCGGAGCTCACGCTCGACGAACGTCTCCATGCCTTTGTCGCCGCCTTTGAGCTTACAGAGCGCGAGCGCGATATTTTGGAGGCCTTGGTCGCATCGCACGAGAGCGTTCAGGATATCGCTGCAACGCTCTTCCTTTCGCGCTCTACGCTCTACCGTCATATCGCCTCAATCAACAAAAAGACCGGTGCCGCCTCGTGCGTGGCCCTCATTAACTTCTTCTGGTCCTGGACGCCTCAAGACTAGCTAATTTGGGACGGGGCTTTTTTAGCTGTTTTGGGCCGCTGCGGCCAGCAGGGGTGGGTCGCGACGGCCCAGACATTCTTGACGATGGTGCCGGCAACGCTACAGCAGCTCGCCGTGGCGGGCGATGTAGCGGCGCTTGGCCAGCTGGGTGAGCGCGATGTAGGAGCCGACGATGCCGATGAGCAGCGCGAAGAAGCTCGTTGGCAGCGGCATGAGCCCCAGTGCATCGGCGATGGGGCTTGCCGGCAGCCAAGTGACGAGCGCCAGGCCCAGCACGGTGAGAACGCACAGCGCGGGCGCGGCGTGGTCGCGCGGGCTCGGCAGGCGCGGGGAGCGCAGCATGTGGATCACGAGCGTCTGCGACCACATGGACTCGACAAACCAGCCACTCTGGAAGAGCGCCGCAAAGGTCGCCATACCCGCGACGTCGCCCGCGGCGGCAAGCTCGGACCAGCTTGCGCCCACGGCGGCGGGGCACACCACAAAGAAGAGCGCGGCGAAGGTCACGATGTCAAACAGCGAGCTCACGGGGCCCAGCTCGAGCATGAAGCCCTTGATGGACGCAGCGTCCCAAGCGCGCGGGCGGGCAGTCCAGGCGTTGTCGACGGTGTCCCACGGCAGTGCGATGCACACGATCTCGTAGACCAGCGACAGCAGCACCAGCTGCAGAGCGCTCATGGGCAAAAACGGCAAGAACAGGCTCGCAGCGGTTACGGACAGCACGTTGCCAAAGTTGGAGCTCACCGTGGTCTTGAGGTACTTGAGCAGGTTGCCGTAGGTGCGGCGGCCTTCGATGATGCCGCGCTCGAGCACGCCCAGGTCCTTTTGGAGCAAGATGATATCGGCGGATTCCTTGGCGATATCGACGGCGGAGTCGACCGAGATGCCGCAGTCGCTCGCACGCATCGCGGCGGCGTCGTTGATGCCGTCGCCCATAAAGCCCACGGTGTGGCCGAGCAACTCGCGCATGACGCGCACCAGGCGCGCCTTCTGCAGCGGCGAGAGCTTGGCGAAGAGGTGGGTGTTCTCGGCGCGCTCGGCAAGCTCGGCGTCGTCGAGCGCATCGATCTCGGAGCCCAGCAAGACGTTGCTCGCGTCGATGCCGATCTGCTCGCAGACGGTGGCGGCGACACGGTCATTGTCGCCGGTCAGGACCTTAACGGCGACGCCCTTGGCCTCGAGGGTGGCGACGGCGCCCGCGGCACTTGCTTTGGGCGGATCGAGGAAGGCCAAAAAGCCCATCAGCACCATGTCGCACTCGTCGGCGATGCCAAACTCGCCCACGCAGCGCGGATCGGTCTTCTGCGCCACAGCAATCACGCGCAGGCCCTCGGCGTTAAGCCCAGCGACCTGCTTGCGAATCTGGGCGAGCTTCTCGTCGGTGAGCGGCTGAGCGATGCCATCGACCTCGACAAAGGAGCAGATCTCGAGCATCTCCTCGGCAGCTCCCTTGGTAACCATCTGGGTTTTGCCTTGGGCGTCGGCTACAACTACGCTCAGGCGACGGCGCGAGAAATCGAAGGGCACCTCGTCGACCTTGGCATAGCGGTCACGCAGGCTCTGGCCCAGCATGGAATCGGGCGCGACGGTCGAGGGCGTCACGTCGGCGCGGTCGATGACGGCCAGGTCGATAAGGTTCTTGAGGCCAGTCTGGAAGAAGCTGTTCAAAAACGCATGGCGCAGCACGCGTGCGTCCTCGTTGCCGTCGGTGTTGAGGTAGCGCTCGAGCACGATGCGGTCTTCGGTGAGGGTGCCGGTCTTGTCGCAGCACAGGACGTCCATCGCGCCGAGGTTTTGGATCGCCGGCAGTTCCTTGACGATAACCTGACGACGGGCGAGGTCCTTGGCGCCCTGCGACAGGCTCGTGGTCACGATGACGGGAAGCATCTGTGGCGTGATGCCCACGGCCACGCTCGTGGCGAACAGCAGCGCGTCGATGACGTTGCCCTTGGTGGCGGCGTTGATTGCAAAGACGGCCGGCGCCATAACGAGCATGAGGCGTACGAGCAGCATGGAGACGCTCGAGACGCCGCGGTCAAACGCGCTCTTCTCGACGCGCCCGTTGAGCATCTTGGCGATGCCGCCCAGGTAAGTGTCCGAGCCGGTGGCAACGACAAGCGCCATGGCGGTGCCGTTTTGCACGGAGGTGCCGGTAAAGACGATGTTCTTGCAGGCAGAGAGTGGCAGCGCAGAGCCGTCGGCGCCCTCGACGACGGTGATGGCAGCGGTCTTCTCGACGGCCTCGCTCTCGCCGGTGAGCGCGGACTCGATCACAAATAGGTCGCGCGCGGTGATGACGCGGGCATCGGCCGGCACCATATCTCCGGCAGAGAGGCGGATCACATCACCGGGGACGAGCTCGTCGAAGGGGATCTCGACGCGCTCACCGTCGCGCAGGGCACAGCAGGTGTTGGAGACCAGGTCCTTGAGGGCCTCGGCCGCATTGCCGCTGCGGGCTTCTTGGATAAACTTCATACCGCCCGATACCAGCAACATGATGCCGATGACGATGACCGTGGAGGGGTCACGCTGCAGCTCGGGCACGGCGAGCACGTCGATGTAGAGCGAGACCAGTGCGAGGGCGGCGAGGATGCCAGCGAAGGGATCGACGAACGCGTCGGCGATGCGGCGGGCGAGCGTCTTGGTCGGCGCTTCGATGGTGTTGGGGCCGACGGCGCTCAGGCGCTCGGCGGCGTGCTCGGCGGTGAGGCCGTTTGCCGTGGCGTCAAGCAGTACGAGAGTGTCCTCAGCACAATGGGTGGCGGCGAATATGGTGTTCTTGGACAGGCCGGCGTGGGCGGCAGGGCGCGCCGTGCGGCGGCGCTTGGAGATAGCTTCGAGTACCGTAGCGGTTTTGAGCATCAGCATAGGGTCCTCCTTGTTGAAGGGAGTTAGCGTACGTGTCGTATGTGCTTTAAAAACCTAGATGTCGCTCACGTCAAGCTCGCGAACCGCCACAAAGGGGACAGGCACCTTTGTGGCGGTTTTGACGATCGGTTCGTGGCGCTTATGCGAATACGGAATCCTCGCGGCGTGCCGAGGGCGACATGCAGGTTTTTCGACTATGACTGCCTTCCATGGCACACCTCCTTATGGACGGGCGCAGCGCGCTTTGGGTATCTCGTACCCGTTTTAATCCGCCCGTATTCTTGATGAGGGGGTTTGACATGTCAACCCCCATTGTTCGGAAAACCGTTGCCCCTGACAAAGCCTTTACAGAATGCCGTGGCCTCAAAGCGCGCCCGCATCGACGCTTCGCCTGCGCTAAACTGGAAGGCACGTACGCGATTACGAGAGGAGCCCGCATGGAGGCTTACAAGCAAGAGTTCATCAAGTTCATGGTCGAGTCCGACGTTCTTAAGTTTGGCAGCTTTACGCTCAAGAGTGGCCGTCAGTCCCCGTTCTTTATGAACGCCGGCGCTTACGTGACGGGCTATCAGCTCAAGAAGCTGGGCGAGTATTACGCCCAGGCCATCCACGATAATTTTGGCGACGACTTTGATGTGCTGTTTGGACCGGCCTACAAGGGTATTCCGCTGGCCGTCGTGACCGCCATTGCCTACCACGAGCTGTACGGCAAGGAGGTCAAGTACTGCTGCGACCGCAAGGAGGCCAAGGACCACGGCGCCGATAAGGGCAACCTGCTGGGCTATGAGCCCCAGGACGGCGACCGCGTGGTCATGGTCGAGGACGTCACCACCAGCGGTAAGTCCATCGACGAGACCTATCCCAAGGTCAAGGCTGCTGCCGATGTCGAGATCAAGGGCCTGATCGTGTCCCTCAACCGCATGGAGGTCGGCAAGGGTGGCGTGACCACCGCGCAGAAGGAGATCGAGGCCAAGTACGGTTTCCCCGTCGCGAGCATCGTCTCCATGGCCGAGGTCGTCGAGACTCTCTACAACCACGAGATCGACGGCAAGGTCGTCATCGACGATGAGCTCAAGGACGCCATCGACGCCTACTACGAGCAGTACGGAGTTCGTTAGTTACGCGGTTCTACGAACCGCGTAACGGCTCGACGCTGCAAACCCGCCAGAGCGGCAATCTGCCTTTCAACTTCGGCGGCATGACCAGAAGGTCAATGCCGCCTTGTTTCAAGGCACCTTGCTCGCTCTGGCGGGTTTTCGCTGTCGTTGCCAAAACATCGGCGGTGCCGTTGCCGTGGGGGTACTCATTGGGGACGTACTTAAATGAGTGCCCGCAGAGTGAGAGTGGATAATCTCCCGTTTTTGGTCTGTTTGCGGGCTCAAAGTGGGAGATTATCCACTCTCGTCATTTGAGTGTCCAAAAATCCTCGCTCGGCGAACAGGCGGCACTTGGGGACGTTCCTTTTGTGCCGGCGCCTGGGGACACTCCTTGCCGAATGTGGGCGCCGTCGGTTGCTACGCGACGGTGATGGCGACCTGGGCGTAGCGGCTGCAGGGGCGCTCGGCGCGTGTCTGCACGGTGAGGGTGAGCGCGAAGCGATCGCCGGGCCGTGCGTCGGCGGGCACGACGAAAGTGGTGTCCGGCGTGCATTTTTGCCACAGCGACAGGTCTTGGGCGCCCGCATAGCTCGACGGGTCCACGGCGACATCCCAATGCGCATCGAAGCCCTTGTCGTCGGGGTCGACGATGGTCGCTGCAAGGGCGACGCGTTCGCCGGCTACGGCACTGCGATCGGCCACAGCTTCGACAACATGCGCCGGATGCGAGCAGGCTGCCGGATCATGGGCACACCATTGCGCGCGGGCGGCAAAGTCTTCCTGATAGGCGCGCAGGTAGGGATTGGGGTTGTCGTCTGCAGGCGTGCTGATGGCGGCAAAAACGGTGGGTGCGTCTGCATCGGGGCGCCCATCATGAAACATGCGGCCGAGTAGCGTATCGAAGTCGGGGTCGTCGATACCGCGCAGGCCAAACGGCAGCAGCGGAATATAGGTCATGCTGTCGCCTTCGGCCATAAAGTCGCCGCGCTCAAACTGCATCGCGGGCATGCCCTCCAGGCCCCAATCCAGACGGGCATGCTTGCCAAACTGAAAGCGCTCGGGCTCGTTTTCGTAGACCTTGCCATCGCCATAGAGCATATAGCGCGCCATGAGGGGGCCGTTTCCCTGCGTGAGATTCTGCTCGGGCCAAGGGGCCTTAAATAGCGGCAGCGTATCGGGCTGAGCCGTCTTGGCGTCGATATAGCCGCCGTACCTATAGGGCACGCGCCAAAAGACGAGCTCGGGAAAGAGCTCGCGCCCATGGTCGAGCCATGAGTTGTCCTGCCCTACGCCATCGGCAACACCCATCACGCGCACCTTCTGATGGACCCTCTGCTGCACGGCGGGCCACTCGGGTGTGTTCTGCCATTGTTCGGCGATGGACATGAGGGCGCGAACGATAGTGTTCATACCGCCCCAGGAAAGGAGCCACAGCGCGCGGGGGTCATCATCCATGATGGCGTTGGCGATGACGCGCGAACCGGGCGTTTCCTCGCGTACGTCGCCCTCAAAGGCGGCGTTGCCCATATAGGTGCGCTCGATCATCTGAGCGGGCGTGGGGAAGGACGGCTCGCCGGCGGCAGCGGCATTGGCCTGCAGCTGCGGCCAGGCCTGGGCATACTCGTTGCTCCACAGGCTTTCGATCCAACCCTTGGGGAATGGGCGGTACTCCATGAGCGAGCCAGCTTCGGGGTCGGGCTCGTGCGGAACGACGTCCCAGGTATAGGAGCGCACGCCTTTGGTCCGCCAATGCGGATTCACCTCGCCCAGCGTATGGACACCATCGCCAAGAAAGTGATATTGCGAAGCCGTGTACACCACAGCCTGCACATCGAGCACATTGAGATACAGAGCCAAATGAACCAGAGAGTTCATATCATCGACTTCCATATCGGTGGTAACAATCACTCGAGTCAAATTCTGAGACATAGGAACAACTCCAGCCAAGATTTTTTTTCAGCCAGTTACGCGCAAGGCAAGACGGGGCACCCGATGGAATGGTTACCTCGAAACCCTGGCCGACCACTCCCAGCAGCCCACCGGCTCGCCGTCGATGAGTACGTTGCCCCCGTCGAAGTCTTGATAACACAGGTCGTTGAACTGGTGGATCCACACGCCGTGGTTGAACGTCTTTTTGGCCGAGCCGTCGGCCTCGCGATACACGCCGGTCAGGTCCTCGACATGGCTAAAGTAGGTGAGGTGCACGTCGGCACCCGCCTCGCGCAAGCGGGCGAACAGCGGCAGTACCGTCTCCTGCGGGCACACGAGCTCGTCGCCCTTGGAGTGCGTAAACCACAGCGGCGTCTTGGTGAGCGCGGCCACATCCTCGTCCGTGGCGTTGTACCACGGGGCGCAGCAGGGAAGGCCCACAGCGAAGAAATCGGGATAGTCGGCGCACAGACGCAGGGTCATAAAGCCGCCGTTGGAAAGACCGGCGACCACGATGCGGTCGGTGTCGATACGGTCGGCGTGCTCGGCGACAAACTCGTCGATGAGCGCCTTGAGCACGGGGGAGTAGATGCTCTGGTTGGAGCGACCAAGTTGCTCGACGCCGTTGTCCATCCAAAACGTGGGCGATTGCGGCACGAGCACCCAGGCAAAGCCGCCAAAGTAGCGCTGGATCTGCTTTTGCGAGAGCGCCGTCACGCGGTTGCCGATATAGGCGCGCGTGGCGCCCTCGCCCTGCGTGTCGCCCTTGCCCTCGCCAGCGCCGTGCAGGTACACGATCAGCGGCGCCTTTTCAACGGCGGGCGTGTCCTGAGGCGCAAACGGGTTGAAGAGCGCGGAGTCAGCGGAATCAAAGCTCGGCTCAAAATAGCCATACTCGAGTGCGATGCCGTCGACGGCGGTCTTTTGCACGGCGTTGCTCCAGCCTTTGAGCGCGGGGCAGATATCGCCACGGCAGGTGTCGAAGACGAGCCCCACGGTGGGGTCGTCGCCGTCGTTGCCGGGAAGAGCCGCGAGCTGCGTGATGCGCATCTGGTCGTCGAGCATGCGCGAGCCCATGACGCCGCCTTCGATCTTTTTGGTCAGGCGCTGCTCGGCGACCTCAAGCGCCGCATGGGTGCTTACGGCGAGTTTGCGCCCGTTCTCGTCACACGGATATGCGGCGAGAACGTCGATGTAGCCCACGGAGGGCGCGGCATGGTCGGCACCGCGCTCCTTGCGCATCAGGACCTCGCCCGTGCGCTCGTGACGCTCTGCATATATATGGAAGGTGTTCGCGTCGATATCGTTGGCGCGTACGGTGCAGGGCAGGTCGAGTACGACCTTGCTGATCCAGGGGCCAAAGTCGCCCAAGGTGGTGACGGTTGCGTAGGTACACGATTTGAGTTCCATAAGCTGCTCCCTTGTGCCGCAAATACTAAACATAATCGGCAATACAATCTAAACATGTTTAGTTTAATCCAGAATTGTAGAACAAGCAGCTGAACTCGGTAAACGGCAAAAGTGAACGCGCAATCAACAGCTAAACACATATTTACTAACGTCTAGCATGGCTTTTGTTAATGAGTTAACAGGCTATAGAGGTGTTCATCAAAGTAAAAGCCCACGTAATTAGCCAAATACCAATACGGAACCAAATAGACGCTCTTCTGCTGTTCAAATACGTTCACCCCCGATTTTCTACCGTTCACCGGACTCCAGACGGCAAAATTGCCACAAATCAGACACTCCGTGTAAACTAAAGCCAGTAAACGTTCAGTAAACACATTGTTTACGACAGCGTATCCAAGGGTCCGGTAACCGTAAGGGGTTATAGTCGCCGGGCCAAAGGCGTGCCTATGCCCAAGCGGGTAGGCACACGACGATATGGGGAGGGGTCCCATGGCAGTAGATAACAAGCAGATTGCCACCGATGTCCTCGAGCTCGTGGGCGGCGCGGAGAACGTTACCGTCGCCACCAACTGCATGACGCGCCTGCGTCTGACGCTCAAGGACAACAGCAAGGCCGACGTGGAGAAGATCAAGAAGGTCAAGGGTGTTCTGGGTTGCCAGTTCGTCGGCAGCCAGCTCCAGGTCATCATCGGCCAGAACGTGCCCAAGGTGCTCGCCGAGTTCGTCGCCATCTCCGGCGTCAAGCAGGGTGCCGCCGTTGACGAGAACCTCGATGCTCCCAAGGAGAAGTTCGAGCTCAAGAACCTGCCCAACATCATCCTCGACTACCTGTCCGGCTCCATGACCCAGCTCATCCCGCTGCTCATGGCCGGCGGTCTGTTCCGCACCATCGCGGCCGTCCTCGGCCCCACCATGCTCGGCGTCCTCTCCGATACCGACCCGACCTATACGTTCCTCTACACCACGCTGTATGAGGCAACGTTCACGTTTATCCCCATCTACTTGGGCTATGCCGCAGCTAAGAAGCTCGGCGCCAGCCCCGTCCTCGGCATGCTCCTCGGCGGTGCCCTTATGGCCCCGTCCGTGGTGAGCGTCGCAACCCAGGACGGTGGCGGCATCATTTCGGTCTACGGCATCCAGATCGCCGCGGCCAACTATCAGCAGTCCGTCCTGCCGATCATCCTTTCGGTGCCGGTGCTCTACTTTGTCGAGAAGTTCTTTAAGAAGGTCATGCCCGACGTACTCTCCACGGTCTTCACGCCGTTCTGCACCATGATCGTCACGATCCCCATCGCCTTCATCGTTCTCGCCCCGATCGGCAACGAGATCGGCAACCTCATCGCCAACGCCCTGTTTGGTCTGGCTGACCTCGGCGGCATCGGTATCCTGATCGTCATGGCCATCCTCGGCGCCTTCTGGCAACTCTTCGTGGTCTGCGGCATGCACATGCCCATCGGCCTGCTCGCTCAGGTTCAGATCATCGCTGCCGGCTACGATCCGTTCGTTTTCGTTTCCACCAACTGCGCCATGGCCGCCGTCTGGGGCTGCGCCTTCGGTGCCTTCCTCAAGATGAAGAACCCCGACGAGAAGGGTCTTGCCCTGGGTTACGTCATCTCCGCCATCGCCGGCGGCGTCACCGAGCCCGCGCTCTTCGGTATCCTCATGCGCTTCCGTCGCACCATGCTCGGTATGTTCATCGGCGGTGCCATCGGCGCTGTGTTCTCCGGCCTCATGGGTGTCACTTATTACCTCGCGGGCGGTGCCGCAAACTTCCTGGTCTTCACCAACTACCTGCAGGGTGGCCAGATGAACACCGTCTGGGCTATCGTCGGTATGGCAATCTCCTTTGTCATCGCCGCCGCCGTGGTCTACGTGACCGGCTTCTCCAAGAAGGAGCTCGCCGAGATGGAGGCCTAAGGCCAAGCCATTCGGTCGCATATGACCTTACCTACACGACAGGGCCCCGTCAGGCGCAAGCCCGGCGGGGCCCTTCTTGCAAGGTAGACTGATGGGGATGGGCATGCTTTGCCCGCAAGGATGTGCCGGGCGGCGGGGTCTTTGCGTAAGGTTACCGCGAAAGCCCTAGCGGTTCGCAATTCCGTTATCAAGCGAAAGGACATGCAGATGAGTCTAGGAAAGCTGACCGTCAACGGTCGCCAGGATGGCTTTCTGTGCGATGGCAAACCGTTCTTTTGGTTTGCCGATACGTGCTGGAGCGCATTTACGAGTATTACCGAGGACGACTGGGACTACTACCTGACCCGCCGTGCCGAGCAGGGCATGAATGTGCTTCAGATTAACACCCTGCCGCAGTGGGATCGCTGTCTGCCCGACCTGGGCATCTGGCCCTACGCGAGCGAGGATGGCGTGCACTTTGACTGGAGCGCGCCCAACCAGGAGTACTGGGACCGCGCCCGCCGCATGTGCCGGGCGGCCGTGGAGCACGGCATTCGCCCGGCGCTCGTGCTCATGTGGTGCAACTACGTGCCCGGTACCTGGGGTGCCAAGATCGCCGAGCGTTGCGGCGTCGAGGTCATGCCGCGCGAGGAGGTGCGTGCCCACGTTGCCCGCGTGGTCGACAACCTGGGTGAGTACGATCCCGTCTACGTGGTGACGGGCGACACCGATTTTGCGGACGACGAGGCCATCGCCTATTACGAGGACGCGCTCGACGAGGTCGTCAAGCGTGCGCCCGAGGCCCTGCGCACCATGCACATCAACCGCGCCAACCGCACCATACCGGCGCAGTATCTGGACCGCCTGGACTTTTACATGTTCCAGCCCGGCCACAACTACGAAGGTCAGCCCGAGGCTTGGCGCTTGCCGCAGGACTTTATCGCCAGCTACCCTAAAAAGCCGATGGTCAACTCCGAGCCCTGCTACGAGCAGATGGGCGCGAGCCGCAACGTGTACTGGCGTTTCACCGCGCAGGATTGCCGCGCGAGCGTGTGGTCGAGCATTCTGGCCGGTGCTTCGGCGGGCATTACCTACGGCGCGCACGGTGTTTGGAACTGGCAGACGTCGCGCAGCCAGGGTTCGGTCCTGGGCGAGGGCTTTGACATGCCGTTCCGCTGGCAGGAGTGCCTGCAGTTTGCGGGCGTGTGGGACTTTGGCCTGATCGAGCACGTGCTGCGCGGCCTGGGCGCCACGAGTGCGGACAGTGCGGCGGCCGTGGAGCCCGCCCAGGAGCTGCTCGACGACGCACGCGAGGCCATCCGCGTGGCGCGTGTGGGCGAGCGCGTGGTGGTCTATCTGCCCAGGACCACGTCTGTGAAGCTCAAGCTCGAGGGCGGCGCTGCAGCCTGGAGCGCGGTGGCGTTTGACCTGGAGACCAAGCGCGTGGCAAACCTGCCGGTCGCGGGTATCGAAGACGGCATCCGCGTGGCCCAGCATCCCTTCGAGCACGACGCGCTCCTGGTGGTGTCGACTGCTCGGTAGCGCGCAGCTCCAACATAGTCGTTGGGGACGTTCTTGTTTGACTAGTCGTTTAAGAACGTCCCCAATGACTACTCATAGAATGAGAGTGGACAATCTCCCGTTTTTGGCCTGTTTGGGGGCTCAAAGTGGGAGATTATCCACTCTCGTGATTCGGGTGTCCAAAAATCCTCGCTCGGTCTATTTGAGTCCCGGGAGGCGGGTGTAGGGAAACGAGCGCTCGAGGAACTCGGCGCAACGGGCGTAATCTTTGGCAAAGTAGCTGCTATAGAGCGAATCGAGCACGTATTGCACAGCGATGTGGCTGGCGAACTGCGTGATGCGGTGCGTCATGCTCTCGTGGTCGCTCACCGTGAGATAGGCGGCAAAGCCGGGGTGAATGCGGGCACAGTATGGCGTGCCGATGACTATGACCGGGACATTCCGACTGCTGAGAATTGGCAAAATATCCTTGAGGTTGGGGGCAAGGCCGCTGTAGGAGATGACGATTGCAGCATGGTCGGGGCCCGAGGCGAGCGCCGTGCGCACTTGGGCCTCGACATTGTCGTAGCACGTCGCGCTTTTGCCGGCAGAGAGCAGGCGATCGCGAAACATTCCCGCTGGATACAGGTTATGCGAGCCCGTGTAGATATCCACGGTGCCGGCGCGCAAGACGAGCTTGGCGGCGTAGTCGAGCTGTGCGGGGTCGAGTAGCTCTTGCGTTTCGGCCAATGTGGTCTGATAGAGGCTCTCCATGCGTTCCATTACCTGTGCGGGGGTGGAGGTGGCATCGAAGGGAAAGTCGATATCCACCTCGGGGGTGGAGTCTGCGCGCAAGGCTGCGCGCACCAGCTCGACCTTGAGCTCTTTAAAGCCCTCAAGGCCGAGCTTTTTGCAAAAGCGGTGGATGCTCGCGACGGAGACATTGGCCTGGCGCGCAAATTCCTTGATGGAGAGCCCGCGAACGTTCTCGCCCATGGCGAGAACCGTCTGCCCGAGCTGCTGCTCGGTGGGGGTGAGCCCCTTGTCTTGCATGATCTTTCGCTTGATGTCCATGCGGCTCCTATGCGTTCGTATCGCGATGTATCAATCATAGCGGTAAATAAAACGCCTAGAGCAAGCCGGGCGTTGTTGCGCGAGATTGTTAGCCGAGCACGCGGACGGGGCCGAGCGTGCCGCTGGGCTCGGAGGGTTCGGTGAGGGCGAACATGTCGGGGATGGCGTGGTCGAGGGTGTTGATGACGTCGACCGTGAGCGCGTGCTCTCCGGCGGCAAGGCTGTCGAGCTCAAAGCGGTAGGGCGGGCAGATGCGGGTGCCGAGGGATTTGCCGTCGAGGGTGACGGTTGCGGTCTCAAAGACCTCGCCCAGGTCGAGCACGGCGCGGTCGAGGTCCTCGGTAACGTCGAAGTTCGCCCGGTAGCGGAAGGTGCCCGCCTTGTCGGGGAACTCGACAAAGGAAAGGTCGTGCAGGCCCGCAAGCTCAATAGGCTCGTCAAAGGCATCGGCGCCGGGGGCGGAGAAGGCGACCGTCCAAGGGCCGTCGATGCACGCGGCTTCGTCTTTAGCAGTCGCCGCGCTAGCAGAACCTGCGGCCCCGAGCACCACGATGCAGCTCTCGTAGGGCGCAAGCTCGAGCGCGCCATCAAAGGCGACGGGTGCGCTGCCGTTGAGCAGATCGAGGCGCACGCCTGCAACGGACGTGCCGTCGGCAAACGCAACCTGAGTGGAGATGCCCTGCTTGGGGTGCTCGTTGACGAGCATCAGATAGGTCTCGCCCGCGCGATCGTAGCGCAGGGCGCGCAGCCACGGCTGCGGCTCGGCGCTCGCCACGGTCTTCATGCCGGCTGTGGCGAGCGCGCTCGCAAGCTCGGAGGTAGCAACAACGCAAACGCCTGCAAGCTCGCGGGCCTCCACGGGGGCAAAGCCCTCACGGCCTGCAATATCGCCGTCGTAGCGCTTGCTCGGCAACTCATTCAGCGCATACACGGCAACGCCTGCGGCCGCGGCACGCACGGCAAAGTCGAGCACTGCCCCGCCGGCATATTCGGCTCTGGGCATGACCAGACAGCGGTACGCCTGACCGTTCACGCTAAAGCCGCTACCGTCTGTGGCAACCTCCACGGTATAGCGCTCGGTATCCTCAAATGCCTCTGCCGGCACAATGTCAAAGTCGATCTGCGCGCGCATAAGCTCGGCGGCGGCATGCTGCATAAAGTCCGCCTCGCCTGCCCACTCGGCATCGGCATGGTAGAGAAGCGCCACCGGAGTCGTTGCGCGCCCGCCCGAAAGCAGGCTCGAGGTGCGGTTCATATAGCTCATGAGCTTGCCGAAGTGCGCAAACTGGGGGTTCTGGCCATGCGCGTAGAAGTGCGGCGGGCAGTCCCAGTCGGGGAAGGCGGCCATGCTAAAGGCGTGCGGCACAAACCAGTTGACGCCGCGCACCAAAAAATGATCGGCGATCCACTTCATCTCGCGCAGGCCCTCGTGCCAGCCAAAGGCGCCAAAGACCTCGGCCATGCAGCGCCCCTGCTTTTTGGGGTCGAGGTGCGCCGCCGAGGAGCCCAGCTTGGGCAGCACGTAGTTGTAGAACTCCAGGTCCCACACGCCGCGGCCGTAGCTGTGAAGGCCACGGTCCATGCCGGGTACCAGCTGGTTGATCACGATGTCGACGCCCGCCATGTCCTGACCGCCCACGGCGCGGAAGTAGTGCCCGGCGCCCACGCCCAGGCGCGCGTGGCAGTCCTTGTCCTCGATAACGTGGCCGATGTACTGCACGCCGCGCGCGCGGCACCAGTCTCCGAGCTGGTCGCAGAAGCACTCCTTATAGAGGGTGCTCGCGATGTCCATGTACACGTGACGCGCGTGCGCGCCGGCCGGCTCGCGATCCCACAGGTGCGGGAGCTCGTCCAGATAGCGCTCGCCCAGCGCCGCGCGCAGGCGACGCTCGAGCTCGGCCGACCAAGGTAGGGGCGCGGTGGCCTTGCCGATGAGCGTGTCCGAGATGCCATCCGGGCCCGTGGTGCCCTTCTCGTTGGCAAACCCCGGCTCGTCCGAGAAAAAGCCCAGGATGGTCTTGCCAAACTCATCGCCCAGATGCTCAAAATGCGGCTCGTAGACGGCATCGATGAGCTGCGCCACCGAGGCGCGGTCGACCATGTTGATGTAGTCCTCGTTGTAGGAGGTCTTGCCGCTCGTGAACATCACGCACGCCTGCGTGATGCCGGCCGGTGCATCAAAGACCAGGCGGCAGGGCTTGCCGTCTGCATCTTCGATTATGCGGTGCTCGACCTCGACGGCGTGCCCTTCCTGCATAAACGTCACGCCATAGAAGCGCTCCGTTTTGTCAAACATGTTGGTGAGCGCGATGCTCGCCTGCGGCGTGGGACCCACGATGTCGAGCGTGCGGTGTGTGAGCACGATTTTGTGGAGCTCGGGTGCGGCTTCCTTGACGGCGCCGTTGGCGTATCCGGTGGGGAAGTGCGCATCGTCCAGGATCCAGATCTTGAGGTCCAGCTGCTTGCACGTGTCAATCACAAAGCGCAGGTCGCGCCACCAGCCTTCGCCGCAAAAATCGGGGTGCGGGCGGCTCTCGAGGCAGACTTCGTGGATATCGGCGCCGGCGATCTTCTCCAGATACTCGGCAATGGTCTTATGGTCCTCGCCCTTCATCCACAAAAACGGAAGCACGTGGTTGTCGTAGGCACCCTTGAGCACCTGCTGGTAGTACGCGGACATGGATCCTCCTTGCGGGTCGATGTGGAACACCGTATGTTGCATGGCACCATTGTGGCGTGCGGGCGGCGGCGTGCTAATATCCAAATCACGACAGAATATGACCGAATCAACGATTGGCGTGGCCATGGAAATCTTGGAGCTCGAGCGTCTGCTGAGCGAGCTGAGCGCCAGCGAGAGGCGCTATAGGGACGAGGCTCCCTTCGACTGGTCGACCATGACCGAGCGCGTTGAAGTCGATGGACGGTCGGTGCGAAAGATTGGGCAGATTGGGGCGGAATATGCTCAGGCCGGAATGCCGGCTGGCCTGATGATCAGGAGAAACTCGCGCTTTAGCGCGGTGCCCGAGCATGTGCACGACTACGTCGAGATCAGCTATGTGTATCGCGGGCACTGCCCACAGACGGTGGCGGGGGAGGAGCTCGTGCTCGAGCGCAACGAGGTGCTGCTGCTCGACGCCGCCTGCCCGCACGCGGTGGCGGCGCTCGGCGAGGACGACATCATGCTGAGCATGACCGTTTCACGTGCATTTTTGCGCCGGAGCCTGGAGTCGAGCCTCTCGCGCGAGAGCGCGGTCTCGAGGTTTTTGTTCAACGCGCTCAACAGCGAGACCGACCATCGCGGGCACGTGCGCTTTCGTTGCGGCGAGAGCCGGCGCGTGTGGCGCTACATGCAGGAGATGCTCTGCGAGCTGTACGACCCGAGCCCCAACAGCCCCGAAATCGTCCTGCGTCTGTTTCAGCTGTTTTTGGCCGAGCTCATGGATTGTTACGAGCGCGAGCTGGTGCGCGGCGTGGCGGACGGTGCGGCAGGGCCCACTGCCCTGGTGACAGGAATGCTCGGCTATATCGATCGCGAGTTTGCCGCGTGCTCCCTCGAGGGGATGGCGGCAGCGTTTAGCTTGAGTCCAAATTATGCGACGGCCCTGCTCAAGCGCCATGTGGGCAAGACCTTTCGGCAGCTTGTGCAGGAGCGACGTCTGGTGTGCGCGGCGGAGCTCTTGCGCGGTGGCGCCACGGCCGAGGCGGCCGCGCATGCGGTGGGCTATGAAAACATGAGCTTCTTCTACCGTAAATTTCGCGACAAGTACGGCTGCACCCCCGCGGCATACCGCCGGTAGGCGCGGGGCGAATCGCCTTTGCTCTCTCGGTGTCAAAAAGTTTCAGCTGGAGCGGCGCTGCGGTGCGCCCCCGCGAAAAGAAGTGTCCAAATCGGCGCCTTCGCCTTGGCCCGGAGCGGCTCGGCGGCATACTCATCTCATCAGCAACACGCATGAGCGAGGAGGCACCTATGGGATTCCCCAAGGGATTTTTCTGGGGCGGCGCCACGGCCGCCAATCAGTTTGAGGGCGCTTGGAACGTTGACGGCCGCGGCGCTTCCGTCGACGACCATTTCTTGGGCGGCAGCTACAAGGAGCCGCGTCAGATTACGATCGACATCGATCCCGACCGCTTCTACCCCAACCATGACGGTATCGACTTCTACCATCACTATGAGCAGGACATCGCGCTGTTCGCCGAGATGGGCTTTACCATGTTCCGCATGTCCATCTCTTGGAGCCGCATCTTCCCCAACGGTGACGATGCCGAGCCCAACGAGGCCGGTCTCGCCTTCTACGATCGCGTCTTCGATTGCCTGCGTGCGCACAACATCGAGCCGCTCGTTACGCTTAGCCACTACGAGATGCCCTATCACCTGGTCGAGAAATACAACGGCTGGGCGAGCCGCGAGCTCATCGGCTTCTTTGAGAAGTACTGCCAGACCGTCTTCGACCGCTATCAGGACAAGGTCAAGTTCTGGCTCACCTTCAACGAGATCAACTGCGGCACCATGGACATAGGCGCCATGATGGAGACCGGTCTGATCCAGGGCTTCGAGGGTCCGGCAAGTGCCATCAAGACCACCGCTCAGCAGCGCTACCAGGCCCTGCATCATCAGTTTGTCGCCAGCGGCCGTGTTGTGCGCTACGCCCACGAGCACTATCCGCAGTTCAAGATGGGCAATATGGACGGCTTTACCCTGTCCTACGCCGCCACGTGCGATCCGGCCGACGTGTTCGCCACGCAGCAGCAGATGAATTCCATGAACTGGTACTGCTCCGACGTGCAGGTGCGCGGCAAGTACCCGTTCTATGCCAAGCGCTTCTGGGCCGAGAACGACGTCGAGCTCGTGATGGAGGACGGCGACCTGCAGGATATCGCCGACGGCAAGGTCGATTTCTACACCTTTAGCTACTACATGTCCGGCACCGTGAGCACCCACAAGGATCACGAAATGACCGAGGGCAACATGACCTTTGGCGGCAAGAACCCCTATCTGGAGTCCACCGACTGGGGCTGGCAGATCGATCCGCTGGGCCTGCGCATCGCCCTTAACGAGATTTACGCCCGCTACGAGATTCCGCTGATGGTGGTCGAGAACGGCATGGGCGCCTACGACGAGGTCGATCAGGACGGCTCGATCCACGACCCGTACCGCATCGCCTACCTTCAGAGCCATGTCAAGGCCATGGGCGAGGCCATCGAGGACGGCGTCGACCTGATCGGCTACACCTGGTGGGGCCCCATCGACCTGGTTTCTGCCGGCACCGGCGAGATGCGCAAGCGTTACGGCTTCATTCACGTCGATAAGTACGACGACGGCACCGGTACCTACGAGCGTCGCCGCAAGGACAGCTTCTTCGCCTACCAGAAGATCATCAAGTCCAACGGCACCGAGGGCCTGGAGTAGCTATGGTCCGGCGTTCTAACGAACGCCGGACCGGTCGACGCTGCGCGGCCATCTGATACGCTTTTGTGCATCTGGGGCTTATCGAGGGCTAATCGGCAATCTGAGCGCCGTCGGGGCAAAGGTCTTGGGAAGGGCTTGCGATTCGAGCCCTCGCCTTAGCATTTTGGCCATTTGGCACTATAATCACCGTAGGCATGCGCAAAACGTTGCGCTTAATCAAGAGGAGAAAACGTATGGGTCTGTTTGACATGTTCAAGAAGAAGGCTGAGCCCGCGGCTGCCGCTGCTCCTGCCTCCATCTCTGCTTCTGCTGGCGCCGACGTGCTGTGCTCGCCCGTCAAGGGCAAGGTCATCAAGATGGCCGACGTGCCCGATCCCGTCTTTGGTGGCGAGGTTCTGGGCAAGGGCTGCGCTGTGTGGCCTGAGGACGACCTGGTCTACGCTCCCTGCGACGGCAAGGTGACCGTCACCATGGGTCACGCCGTGGGTCTGCAGTCTGATAACGGCATCGAGGTTCTGGTGCACGTTGGCGTCGATACCGTCAACATGAACGGCGACGGCTTCGAGGGCTTCGTCAAGGCCGACGACGTCGTTAAGGCTGGCCAGCCCATGCTCAAGATCGACCGCGCCAAGATCGCCGCTGCCGGCTACAAGGACTGCGTCGTCGTGGCTGTGTCCAACACCGCCGAGTTCGCCGACGTCGAGCTCGCCGTCGAGGCTGACTCTGCTGTCGCCGCCGGCGATGCCATCGTCAAGGTCGTCCGCAAGTAAACTGCGGCAACATAAGGATGTGCAAGGGTGGCCGGGTTATCCGGCCGCCCTTTTTTATTACAATGCGGCGGAACGTTTTATTGCACGTTGGGCGGACCGGTAAACCGTTCGGACGTTAAATCGAGCCGACTGCGCTTTTGCTTTGCCGGGGGTGTTCGTTAGCGGCTAGTATGGCCTTATTGTTACGACGTGCACCGTGTTGGGAAGCGCGGTGCCGCTTGTTGGGAGGAATGTCATGAAGAAGAAGCTGCTGCTTGCGCCCCTGATGGCTGCTCTGGTCGCGTGCGTGGTTGTGCTTTCCGGCTGCGGAGGTCCTTCGGTTGAGGAGCTCATTACCGAGGATCTTACGACGCAGTTTGACGAGGTCAAGAACGGTGGCGACGACTTCCTCGCCGGCCTGGAAGAGGCTTCGGGCGACGAGTTCGAGCAGCTGGGTATCGATCCCAAGGAGTATGCCAAGACCTATCTCGAGGGCTTTGACTACGAGATCGGCGACGTAACGGTCGATGAGGACAAGGGTGTCGCGACCGCCGAGGTCTCCATCACCTGCAAGTCCATGAACAAGATCGTCGAGGACTTCTCCAGCCAGTATCAGGAGAAGGTCGCTGCGCTTGACACGGTTCCTTCCGATGACGAGCTGTACAAGATGGCCGGTCAGGTTATGGTCGATGTGACCAAGGCCGCCAAGCCCAAGGACACCAAGGTCACCTTTAAGTATTCCGCCAACGAGGATAACGAGTGGTCTGCCGACGATTCCGCAACCACCGAGATGATGAATGCAATGATGAACTAGTTCGTTGCGGCGTTTTACCAAACGCCGCAACTGCTCGACGCTGCAAGCCCGCCAGAGCGGCAATCTGCCTTTCAACTTCGGCGGCATGACCAGAAGGTCAATGCCGCCTTGTTTCAAGGCACCTTGCTCGCTCTGGCGGGCTTTCGCTGTCCACGCCAAAACAACGGCGTTGCCATCGCTGTCGAAGGTGGCAGTTGGGGACGTTCCTTTTCTGTCGGCAGCCGGGGACACTCCTTGCGTCAGCGTTGCATCGAGGGCTCGGGAAAATGCGACCCGGTTTTGGCCGAATAGTGGGGCGCGCTTTCCGCGTGGCAGAGTCGCTACGGCCGCGTTAGGTGGCGACTTCGTTACTCGCCCAGGATCAGCGCCGTGAGCTCGTCTTGGGTGTCCACCACGTAGTCGGCGCCGGCGGCTTCCAGCTCTGCGCGGCCGCGGAAGCCCCAGCTGACGCCCGCACTCTTAAGACCGGCGTTGTGGCCGGTTAAAACATCGACATTGGAATCGCCCACATAGAGCGTGGTCGCCGGATTGGCGCCCAGCTCTTCCATCACATGCAGTGTGACGGGTGCTTCGGGCTTGGGCGGAAACGAATCAACACGGCCCTGCACCAGCGCAAAGCGCTCAGAACCAAAGTACTTCTCGATAAGCGGAGCCGCCGAGATGTGGTCCTTGTTGGTGAGCACGGCGAGCGTGACGCCCGCGGTGCTCAGGCGGTCGAGCATTTCGATCGTACCGGCATAGGGCGCGGTGTGGTCCTCCTTGTGCTCGCCGTAATAAGCCCTAAACTCGGCAAGCGTCTGCTCAAACATACGCCCGTCGCCCGCATACTCGGCGGGCATAAAGCGCTCAACCAGCTTGAGCATGCCGTTTCCCACCTTATAGCGGTATTCGTCAACGGCAAACGTGGGCCAGCCGTGCATCTCACAGGTATGGTTACCGGCGGCTGCCAGGTCCTCGAGCGTGTTGAGGATGGTGCCGTCCAGATCAAAGATCACATGGGTAAAAGCTGCTGCCATGGGTGCTCCTGCCGCTTGAGTTGTAAAACGCACCCCATGATACTGGGCATGCGTGCCGGGCATGTTTGGAATCTGAATATCTTTAATAGCCCTGAGCCTTTGTCGTTAGCAAATCCTCGGCAGCTGCTCTCCTACGAGCATGTCGAGGATACGGGTCGAGCCCCAGCCGGTGCGTACGCGCACGGCGGGACGGGCGGCCTCGGCAAGCGGCAGCACGCGACCGATGATGGCGGCGTTCTCGCCGTAGCGGGCAGCACGCATGGCGGCCAGCGCGGCATCGGCTTGCTCGGCCGGCACAACGGCAACCATCTTGCCCTCGTTTGCCACTTGCAGCACATCGTAGCCGAGCATCTCGCAGGCTGCCTGCACGTCGGGGCGCACGGGCACGGCATCCTCGTCGACCTCCATGGCAACGCCGCTGGCCTGGGCAAACTCGTTGAGCGTGGATGCCAGGCCGCCGCGCGTGGGGTCGCGGAAGCAGCGCGTGTCGGGTGCTGCGGCCAGTACGTCGGCAATCAGGTGGTTGAGCGGCGCGGCGTCGCTTTCGATGGTGCTCGAAAACGCCAGACCCTCGCGCTGGCTCATGATGGCGATGCCGTGGTCGCCCAGTGTACCCGATACCAGGACAACGTCGCCGGGCTGACAGTTTGCGCCAGAGAGCGCCACGCCCGCGGGCACCTCGCCCACGCCGGCGGTATTGATGTAGACGCCGTCGGCTCCGCCACACTCGACCACCTTGGTGTCGCCGGTGATGATCGCCACGCCCGCCTCGCGCGCGGTCTCGGCCATGGTCTGCACGATCTGGCGGAGCTTCTCCATGGGATAGCCCTCTTCGAGGATAAAGCCGCACGATAGGTAGCGCACGTTGGCGCCCGAGGTCGCGACATCGTTGACGGTTCCGCACACGGCGAGTCGGCCGATGTTGCCACCGGGGAAGAACTGTGGCGAGACCACAAAGCTGTCGGTCGACATGGCGATGCGCCCGCTCACAGGCAGTGCGGCGACGCCGGCATCGTTGCCCTCAAGCAGCTCGGGCGACCCAAAGGCATCCAGAAAGACCTCGTCGATGATGCGCTTCATCATCTGCCCGCCCGAGCCGTGGCCCAGCAGGACAGTGCTATCGGTGACACTATGGGACATATCGAAAACTCCAATCGTGGGAGGTGTCAGTGCGCGGAGGGCGTTCGGGCTAGACTCGGTAACGGTAGTACGCCGCGCAGCTGCCCTCGGAGCTCACCATGCACGGGCCGACGGGGTGCTCGGGCGTGCAGGTGCGGCCAAAGAGCGGGCAGCTGCTCGGCGTAATGGCCCCGCGCAGCACGTCGCCGCAGCGGCACCCACGCGGCTCGACCGTCGCCTCAACGGGCACGTCAAAGCGGGCGCCGGCATCAAAGCGCGAGAACTCAGGGCGGATGGAAAGACCCGAGCCGGCAATCGGCCCCAGACCGCGCCATGTGGTGTCGCACGGCTCAAACACCTGCTCGACCAGTTGGCGCGCCACGGGGTTGCCGTTCGCATTGACACCGCGGCGGTAGGCGTTGTCGATCGCCGGCCTGCTCTCGACAACCATCTGGACCAGCATGCAAATACCCTGCAAGATGTCGACCGGCTCAAATCCCGTTACCACGCCTGGGGTCTTAAACTCGTCGACCAAAAAGTCAAAGGGAGCCAGGCCCGTGATGGTGGCGACGTGTCCCGGCAGGATAAAGCCGTCGATAGTGGTCTCGGGATCGTTGGCGATGGCGCGCAGCGCCGGCGGCGTGGTCTTATGGGCGCAGTAGACCGAGAAGTTCTGCAGCCCGCGCGCGTCTGCCTCCAAAATGGCGGCGGCGATGGTGGGCGTCGTGGTCTCAAAGCCGACACCCATAAAGATGACCGGGCGTTCGGGATTTTGCTCGGCAATGTCGAGTGCGTCGAGCGGGGAGTACACAATGCGAATATCGCGCCCCGACGCCTTTTGCGCGGCGAGCGAGGTAGACGACCCGGGCACGCGCATCATGTCGCCAAAGGAGGTGATGATGGCGCCGTCCATCTTGGCGAGCGCGATTGCATGGTCGATATTGCGGTTGGCGGTAACGCAGACGGGGCAACCCGGACCGCTCAGAAGTTTGAGCCCGGCAGGCATAATGGAGCGAAAGCCATAGCGCCCGATGCTCACGGTATGCGTGCCGCAGACTTCCATAAGGTTGATGGCGCGGTCGCCGACAAGCTCATGAATGCGCTCGATGAGCTCGCGAGCCAGCTTGGGGTCGCGAAATGCCGAAAAGTCGATACCGGAGCGAACCGGCTGCGCCGCCGTCACTAGTATGCCTCGGCCGGGTTGGTGGCGAGCTGGTCCTCTTCGGCCAGCTCGGTCATGGTATTGACGAGCTCGAGTGTCTCTTGGGCTTCCTGCTCATCGACAATCTGAATGCCAAAGCCGGCGTGTACGAGAATATAGTCGCCCACCCGTGCCGTCGGCACGAGGCGCAGCGAAACGGGGCGCTCGATGCCCATCATGTCGACGGTGGCCTTGAGGTCGTCGTCGCGTTTGACTACTTTACCGGGAACGGCAAGGCACATAATGTTCCCCTTTTATACGTTTTGCGCTGGATAGGCGCTTAATTACCCATCAGATGATGGTAGCGCTCGCGGGAGTCACGAGCAAACGCGTTACACCTGTGAGACGGCGGCGCGCAGGCTGGCAAAACAGCCTATCGCAACGCCGTCTGCGCGAGGCGAGCGCGAGCGATGGCGGCCTGACCGTAGGCGATGCAGCCGTCGTTGACGGGTACAGCGTGGGGGACCAAAACGGCAAGACCGACGTCTTTGAGTTCGTGGGTAAGGAGCTGAAGCAAAAGTCGGTTCATGAACACGCCGCCCGAGAGCGCGACGGTATCGATGCCCTCGCGCGCGCAGATTTCGCGTGCGATTCGTGCCGAAGAGCGCGCGATGGCGATATGGAACCCGAGCGCGAGCCGGTCGGCGGATTCTCCGGTCTCGATTCTGCTCAAAAGTGCCTCAAAAAGTGGCTTGGGGTCCAGAACGAAAGGGCTGTCCGAGGCAGCCTGGACAGTTAGTTCAGATACGTATTTTTTAGAGCAGCTCTGGGTGGCAAAAGTCGTCTGTGAGGACTCAAAATGGGTTGATTTGGGGCCTGTGCCGGGTGCGCTTGTCGCAAATAGGGTGTCCGGAGAGCCTTTTTTGGCAAAATCTGAGGCAAAAATGCCAGATAGGGGGTTAGTAGTTAATACGTATCTGAACAAACTGTCCAGCGACGTTGAGACGGATGCCGATACGCCCGCCTGATTGCCAGCGAAACGGCTGATTTCGCCGTCAAGCGCGCGCCAGGCGGCGGATTCGAGTTCTATGGCGGGTTCGCCCTCGTAGGTTGCCTTGTCGCAGATGCCCAGAATCGCTGCCGCGGCATCAAAGAGACGCCCCATGCTGCTGGTACGCGGGCTGTTGATACCGCGCTCGATCATGGTGGCTGTCACGCTGCGCGTTTGCTCGTCGAGGCTGTCCAAAAGCCGAGCGGTGCCTGGGTGCTCGAGTAGGCAAAGTTCGCTGAGCAGGGCAAAGGCGTTGCGTCGAGCGTCGCGTACGGACGCTACGCCACCGGGTAGGGCCCAAGTGCGCAGATGCGCTGCGCGCTCAAAGTCAGCAAGGTCGGCGACAAGAAACTCGCCGCCCCAAATGGTCCCATCGGTGCCGGCGCCGGTGCCGTCAAAGGCGATGCCAAGGACACGCGCGTCGGTTGTAAGCTGGGCCGCGGCGATAGCCTCGACCATTACGCTTGCGATATGCGCATGATGGTGCTGCACCTCGACGAGCGACTGATTGCATTTTCGTGCCTGCTCGCGCGCCCACTGGCTCGATAGATAGCTGGGGTGTAAATCGCAGACCAAGGCGGCGGGCGCCAAGTCAAAGAGATCTTCCAAGCGCGTGCGCGCGGCGTTCCAGGCATCGAAGGTCTTGCCGTTTTCAACATCGCCGATATGCTGCGATACAAAACAGGTAGCCTCGCCGTTCGTTCCTTCACGTGTAAGCGCAATCGTAGCCTTTTGTTGTGGCCCGCAGGCGAGCACGCAGGACGGAGCGCCGTCGAGCGCCGGCAACGGCAGCGGCTGGGGTGCATATCCGCGAGCGCGGCGAATGGGCATAATGGCGCCGTCGACCACGCGCACCACGGAGTCGTCGTAGCGCGAGAGGATCGCGCGGTCGTTGCCGAGCAACGCGTCGGCGATGCCGGCGGCAACGAGGTGTTCCCAGGCAAGATCGTCGTCGGTCTCGATGGGCTCTTCGCTCAGGTTTCCGCTGGTCATGACAAGTGCGCGCATGCCGCGCGACGCGGTTGCGGCGAGCAGCAAATGCTGAAGCGGGGTGTAGGGGAGCATAACGCCAAGCTCGGGCAAGTCGTGCGCGACAGATGACGCGAGCTCGATGGCGTCGGGCGAGCCATGGGAGTCGTTGCCGGCTGCACGGCGGTGCAACAGCACAATGGGACGAACACTGCCAGCCAGCAGGTCGCGCTCAACACTATCGATATGACACAGACACTCGGCGTCGGCAAGACCGCGCACCATAACGGCAAGTGGTTTGTTGCTGCGGCGTTTGCGACGGCGCAGTTCGCGCACCGCTTGTTCGTTGGCGGCGTCGCATGCCAAGTGGAATCCGCCCAGGCCCTTGATGGCGACGATGCCGCCGCCGGCCAGCAGCTCGGTGCAGCGGTCGATGATCGCATCGCTGGCCTCGCGCGTGGAGCCGATAGCCGGCGTTGCGTCGACGGCCGCTGGCACCACGCCGCGATCCGCCTCACGCCACGTAATGTGCGGTCCGCACTCAAAGCAGGCATCGGGCTGCGCATGAAAGCGCCGGTCGAGCGGGTCAGCATACTCTGCGGCGCAGGTGGGGCACATAGGAAAGTGATCCATCGACGTGGCCGCTCGGTCATAGGGCAGCGAGCGGATGATGGTAAAGCGCGGCCCGCAGTTGGTGCAGTTGATAAAAGGATAGTGATAGCGCCGATCGGCGGGGTCGAACAGCTCACGCAGGCAATCGTCACAGGTGGCGATATCGGGCGAAATGAGCGTGGTGTGAGCGGTTTGATCTTGCGATGCCACAATGCGAAAGCCCTGCTCGTTGGCGGCATCCCAGCCGCCGGGCGCTAGATCTGCAACCTCGACATGTTCCACGCGGGCCGCCGCGGGCGCATGCTCAGAAAGCGCGCCGACAAAACCGTCGAGCGCATCGACCGGAGCGTGCGCCTCGATATGCACGCCGTCGCCCGCATTGAGCACCCATCCGCAAATGCCATGCGCCATGGCCTCGCGATACACAAACGGCCGCATGCCAACGCCCTGCACAATGCCCGTCACATGAATATGCACATGCCGCATGCGACCTTCCCTCATCAAAACCTACCAAAAAGGGACAGGTTTATTTTGGTAGGTAAAACTTCTAAATCTGCCAAAACAAACCTGTCACTTTTTGGTAGGTGCGCTACAGCCCCAGGCTCTGCCTGGTTGCGGCACACGTGAGCTCGCCGTGCTTAACGCCGCGCAGGCCCAGCAGACGGTCGGCCAGCTCGTAGACGCGCTCGCCGCGACCCTTAAGCGCCAGAATCTCCAAGCAGTTGTGGTGATTCAGATGCACGTGCATGGTCGATACGATCTCGTCGGTGTAGTCGTGCTGCACCTCGTCCAGACGGCGCGTCAGATCGCCGGTGTGATGGTCGTAGATCATGGTGAGCGACCCGATAACATGCTCATTGGGCGTGCGCATCTGCTCCTTGGCGATCGATGCGCGAATCAGGTCGCGCACCGCCTCGGAGCGGTTGGCCACGTCGCCGCGGCGTGCGATTTGCTCGTCAAAACGGCGCAGCAGGTCGTCGGGTGCGGTAACCGAAAAGCGGACCAGCTCGGAGCCGGAGCCACTACAGTGGCAGCCCGCGTCACCGTCCGCCCCGTGCGGATGCTCGTGCTCGTACCCGCAGCCGTGCTCGTGTTCGGCCACCTTACACCAGCTTCACGGAGCCGACGGAGTTGTGGTCGGCCTCGATGGCCTCTTCGTAGCCCTCGAGTGCGTCGTGCGCCTCGTGCAGCGCGGCCATGGCGGCCTCGAGCTTGGCGCCGATGCGCTCCATGTCAAAATTCTCGGTCGCATGCAGCAGCTGATGGCTCCACTCGTGAGCGAGCTCGATGGTGTCGTCGACCTGCTTGACGCTCATGGCAAGCTGGCTCATGTTCATTCCAACATCATGCATGGGAAATCTCCTTTTGTATGGGGCAGTTCAGTGGTTCAGATTTTACTACGCCCGCTCTGCGTGCAGCTGCATAAGAAAACGGGTACGAGCCTGTGCGACCCGCACCCGTTCACTGGGGGCTGTTTGTGGCTACCATACTATCCGTGGTCGCACGCGGTGCACCCAAAAGTCCGGTGAGCGGCGCAAAACCGCTCATGGACGGCAGCACATGACCGGCGTATTACAGGTGCTTCTCCAGCAGCGCTTGCAGCCTCGCCTTGGGTAGAGCGCCAACCGAGCGGTCAATCTCCTCGCCGTTCTTAAACACAATCAGCGTGGGGATGCTCATGACGCCATACTTCATGGCCAGGTCCTGGTTGTCGTCGACGTTGCATTTGGCAACGGCAAGCTTGCCCGCCAGCTCGTCGGCAACCTCGTCAACGATGGGCGAGAGTGAGCGGCAGGGACCGCACCACGGTGCCCAAAAATCGACAAGCACGGGCATGCTGTCGTTAACGACGGAATCGAAATTCTCAGGGGTAATCTGCTTAATGTCAGCCATGGTGACCTCCATAATGTGACGCGGCTCAGCCGCGTAAAACTCAGTACGACCGTGCTTATACCCAGCCGCCCGCAAAGCAACCACTCGCAGGCGGCTCTTTTATATAATGGTTGGCACGCAAACGATTGGAGAGCGCATGTCCACGTCACAAAGCCAGAAAAAAGAAGCCATCGCCCAGGCGGCTGAGCAGGAGCTCACATCGCTTGCGATCCGTGGCGTGCGTATCGCGGGCAACGCGTGCTCGCCGATCGTACTGGTCAAAGGCGATTTGGACGAGGCCGAACGTTTGGGTGGCGAGCTTGCCGCCGGCCCGGATGGCGCGGCGTTGCGCAAGGCGCTTGGGGCCATCGGCTACGCGCCCGAGGATTTTTGCGTGCTGGCAAGCGTCGCCGGCGCGGGTGACGGAGCGGTCGCGGTGGGCGAGACTCTGCCGTGCGAGCTGTTCCGCGAGGCGCTTGAGGCCTTGGACCCCGAGGCGGTGCTACTGCTCGACAACAACGCGGCTGATGCCATGCGCGAGACCTACGCCGATATGCTCGTGGCGATCGATGACTTCGATACCGCCATGCTCAAGCCCGGCCTGGTCGCCCATGTGCAGGGCCGCCGCGTGCTCGCGCTCGACGGCTTTGAGGCGGCACTCACCGACAAGGCCGCTAAGCAGCGCATGTGGGCCTACATCAAGCAGCTGACCCCGGCGGCTGCACCGCTGTAGCGAGGCTGGCGGCAGCCCCTACATCACGGCGCGCAGCTCAAACCGGTCGCCGTTAATGCGGAACTGGCAGTTGCCGTTCATGCGCTCGACGGCAAGTTTAATGCTCTTGGTGCCAAAGCCGTGCCCAGTGTGCTGAGCCACGGGCATGCCGTCGACCATGTGCGGCGCACGGCCAAACGTGTTGGAAACCAGCAATAGAAGCTGACCGTCTTCGTAGCGAAGGTCCAGGTCGACAAACCGCTTGCCTTCGGGGGCGGCGCTCGCCGCGGCGATGGCATTGTCCAGGGCGTTCGATACCACACTGAACAGATCGGCATCGCCCACGTGGACGGTTTCGGGCACGGCGGCTCGCAGGTCGGCGGTGATGCCGTGCGCGTTGATGTCCGCGGAAAGCGACGAGAGCGCAATGTTGACCGTTTCGTTGGCGCAGTAGCGGCGCACAGCGGTGCGGTCGTTGGTCTCGCAGAGCGCGTCGATGCGCTCGAGCGCCTCATCGGTGTGACCCTCTTCGATCAGGGCCGCAAGACCGCGCAGGTAGTGGCGCATGTCGTGACGGAGAACCGAGAGCTCGCGTCCGGACTGGCGCCAGGCTTCGAGCTCTTTGATGGCCGCGCTGTCGCGGGTCGCGAGCATCCAGCGCTCGCGCTCGGCGATTTCCTTTGCCTCGTATTCGCGAAGGTAGACGGCAAGAAACATAAGGTAGAACGCGCAGAGGGCGAACGCCAAAAACTCAACGGTTACTACCGAGCCCGAGTGGAAGAGCGTGGTATAGACGTTGGTGGCGTAGTCGAAGATGTAGTAGACGAGCGGCAGGATGAGCAGAATCTCCAGCTCGGTGGGGCTTTTGATCGCCAGGCGGGGGCCGATGTCGCTTGCCCAATGCAACAAGACGGCAAAGACGCCGAGCGTGGTGATGATGCGCGCCACGTAGTACGCGACCTGCGAATCGGTGACGGCGAATGCGGCGATGCCCATCCAGTTGCTGAACTGGCAGCTCAGGTAGGCACTGGTAACGCCCAGGATGGCGAGCAGGGGACTCAGGCGATAGCGTACGCACAGGTAGACGACAAGCGGCAGATGCACGACGAGCGGATAGGCCTGTCGGGCGAAAAGCTCGCCGCCAACGGCGTTGGCAAGGCCGAATGCGCATCCGGTTGCGGCGCCGACCCCCACCAGCTCGAGCGAATGGCGGCCGTTGATCTCGACGCCGCATAGAGCCGCCGAGGCAAAGACGCCAAAGAGCAATGTCGTCGCATGGTGGATTGCCCAAAGTACCAGTTCTGCCGAGGAAAGCATCAGCGCCTCCCGCCCTCGAACCGTGCCGCAAAGTAGGCATCCTGGAATCCCTGCTTGCAGCTGCGCGCCAGCGGGATGCACGCGCCCGAGCGCATGACGATATCCGTGCGGTTAAAGTGGTCGATATTGCGCAGGTTGACCTGGTAGCTGCGGTGACATTTAAAGAAGGTCGCGTTTTGGGCCAGCTGGTCCTCGATGCTGCGGAACGGCTCGAGCGCCTCGATATCGCGGCCATCGCGCAGGTGGAAGACCACGTGCTTGTTGCGAGCCTCGGCATATTCGATATCGGATAGGCGCAGGGCATGGTAGCCAAAGGACGTTTTGATGACGAGCTCTTCGGTCGCGGCCGGACGCAGGCTCGAAAGCTCGTCGAGCAGTTGCGCCAAGCGCTCGTAGGTCACGGGTTTGAGCAGGTAGTCGAAGGCGCGGACCTCGTAGGACTCAAGCGCGAACTCGGGCGATGAGGTCAGAAACACCAAGCGTACGGCGGTATCGGATTGGCGCAGCTCGCGGGCGGTGTCCATGCCGTTGACGAGCGGCATGATCATGTCGAGCATGATAATGTCGGCGCGCGATGCGGCATGGCGTGCCAGCAGGTCCTCGCCGCGCGTAACGAGTGCAACATCGACCGCCGTACCCGTCTCGGCAGACCAGCGGTTGATCATGCGGTGCAGATTATCTAGAAAGGCGACGTCGTCGTCGCAGGCGATGATTTTGAGCATATTGGGCCCCCTTAGTACCTCGATTTTGCCACATCGTGCACGCGCCGCCCGCGGGGGTGCGTTCCATTTGCGCCTCACGGTACGCAACTCGCGCCGAGCAGCAGGGTGTCAAAACATGCGGTTGCACAATACCAGGTGGATATATATGTCAATTTGAGCTGACGGCTGACGAGGGAGCATGCCGGCCGCCAGTGCCAAGCGATATCGGACATCGCGAAAGCATAGGGGTAAGGGGAGCTGTGATGAGGGAGAAGAAGATGGGGATGCGCGCTGTGTTGACTCGTCTGCTGAGCATCGCCACCGTGGCATGCGCACTCGTGGCGACGCCAGCGGTGGCCAGCGCCGAGACTCAGATCATGCCAGACGGGGTGAAGGCGGAGGTGCTGCCGCTTACGCAGGCCAACAACGAATCCATCCAAATCTCCGAGCCGGGCAGTTACGTACTTAAGACGGCTGAGGGTAAGGTCACGCCATCTTCGGGTTGCACCATCGACGCGCCGGATGCGTCTCGGATTAATCCTGTGAGGATCTACATCGATGGCACGGTCTACGTGAACGATAAGATTAACTGGCGGGTTGAGCAAACTTGATGGCTGTTCAACATCAAACAGGGTAGCAATATGCCCTCAATGTTGCACGAAGCGCCAGCTGCAACATAAACGGCGGCGATTCGCGAGCGGACGGATCGTCGCGCGTTTCGCGGCAGCGAGCAGTCGCTTGGTATCCAACTGGCAAATGACGAGCTCGCGAAACTGCTCGAGGTCCCTCTCGCCGAGCCCCTCTTCAATCTGAGGGGCAGGTATCGCGATCAATTCAACAAGCCGCTGTACGTGGGGCAGCAATATATCATCGGGTCGCGATACACCTTTTCGATGTAGCGTCGCGAAGGGCGCCCTTCGCCGTTGCGGCGCACGAGTGGATTCAGGAGAACCATCATCATGGTCCAAGGAGCCTTCCCTTCAAAGCCGTCATCTTCGATATGGACGGCGTCATCGTCGATACCGAGGCGTATTACCAGATCGAGCAGCGCGAGTTCTTCGAGGAATTCGGCATCGAGGTGAGCGACGAGGAGCTGTTGGCGACCGTGGGCGCCTCGTTCCAGTCGTTCCAGCGCTCCCTCGTCGACTGGTTGGGCCGCATCGGGCGCGTGGTGACGCCGGACGAGGCCCTGCGCATCTATCGGGATTGGAAGAACGGGCGCGAGGTCGATTACGCCGCACTGATGAATCCCGGCGTGCACGAGGTCTTGGCGGGTCTCAAAGAGCGCGGCGAGCGCCACACGCACGCCGCGCGCTCGTTTTCGGCAAACGCTTTCCTTCTCGGAAGGGAAAAGCCGGGTATAGAACCCGTCCCATCGCCGCTGGTATCATAGCTAGGCGAAAGGAGGTCAAAGCCGATGGACGTGCAGCTGGCGCGATTTGCGCTCCACATCATGGAGCACGAGGGCATCAAGCCCGCTGAGCTTGCCGAGGCGTTCGGCGTGAGCGTTCGTACCGTGCGCAACCATGTGCAGGCGGTCAATCGCAGCCTTGAGGGCGTCGCGTCTATCGACCTTGCGCGCGGGCGGGGCTATACCGTTTCCGTCGCCGACGAGCAGGCGCTTGATGCGATATTCGAGCAGGCGCGCAAGCAGCGGCGTGCGTCGTTGCCCCAGACGGCCGAGGCCCGCGTCTCCTATCTCCTCAACGATTTGCTCTCGCGCAGTGATTACATCGCCATCGACACACTGGCGAGCGTCCTTTATGTATCCCGGACGAGCATATCGAACGATTTGAAACAGGTCGAGGAGCGCTTGGCGCAGTTTGGCCTCGCCATCGACAGGCGCAGCCATCATGGCATCAAGGTCATCGGATCCGAGATGGCCAAGCGTCTGTGCCTCGCGAGCCTCGCCATGGAGGGCTCGGATGAGCTGAAGGGCGCGGCGCGCCTCTCGGTCGACGCCGAGGCGTATCGTGCGCTGTTCGACGTGGTTTCCGATTGCGTCGACGACGTGACGACCGAGGAACGCTTCGCCATCAACTCGGTCGCCTACCGCAACCTCATCACGCATATCGTCATCGCTTTGTTGCGGATACGCGAAGGTTGCTATGTGCCCATGGAGGGCGAGCAGCTCACCGAGATTCGGAAGTCCCCGAGTTTCCCGATTGCCCGGCGCATCTCCGATGCCATCGGCGCACGCACCGGCGTCGTTTTGCCCGACGAGGAGGTCGCCTATATCGCCATCCATCTGGCGGGCAAGCGCCTGCTCGGGGATTTCGATGCCGGGGATGATCAGGAGGCGGGGCTTGTCATCTCGGATGAGGTGTGGGATGTCGTGACGGGCATGCTCGACGCGGTGTGGCGCACGTTCCGATTCGACTTGAGGCACGATTTGGAGCTGCGCATGAATCTCGCGCGCCATCTCGTGCCGCTCGAGGTGCGCTTGCATCACCATCTGCATCTCGATAATCCCATCTTGGGGGACATCAAGTCGCGTTTTCCGCTTGCCTATTCCATGGCCGTCGAGGCGGGCTCCTCGTTGGCGGCGCATTATGAAGCTGAGCTTTCCGAGGAAGAGATTGGCTACATCGCTCTCTCCTTCGCCTTGGCGCTCGAGCGCCAAAAGACCGATGCCCCCAAGAAACGCATTCTGGTGGTCTGTGCCTCGGGCTCGGGCAGCGCCCGGCTGCTGGAGCACCGCTATCGTCAGGAGTTCGGTTCGTACGTCGAGCATATCGAGACATGCGATGCCGCCCACGTGCGCTTCGTCGACTTCTCGCGCATCGACTATGTGTTCACGACGGTTCCGCTTGCCGAGGAGGTGCCGGTCCCGGTACGCCAAGTGGGCTATTTTCTGGACGCGGCAGAGGTGAGCGACGTGCGTGAAATCCTGCTTTCCGATTCGCGGCGGTCGGATGCCCGCCCGCTGTTCTGCGAGGAGCTTTTTCTGCCGCATGCGTCGTGCTCGACGCCCGAGGAGGCAATCGAGCTGCTGGTCGGCAAGGCCTCGCGCGTCTACGACCTTTCGCCCGATTTCCTCGATTTGGTGTATCGCCGCGAGCAGACGGCTCCGACGGCATTCGGCAACCGGGTCGCCATGCCGCACCCGCTCGAAGCGGCGAGCACGCAGAGCTTCGTGGCCCTCGCCCTCACCGACGAACCCATCATCTGGGGAGGTCGCGAGGTGCAGGCGGTGTTCCTCGTCTCAATCGCCCGCGATGCGACCGACGTCTCCGAGGGCTTCTTCTCGGCGATGTCTGAGCTGGTTTTGAGCGAGGCGTTCATCGACCGCCTGCTTTCCGAGCGCTCTTGGCAGACGCTCATCGAGTTGGTCGATCCCATCGAGTCGTGCTCCGCACGATAGCCCATACGTTTTCCATTGAGATATTTGCAAACCGAGAGGGAGGTGAAAACCATGGCAGAGGAGGAACAGAGCACCGAGATGATCTCCTTCGGCATCATCGCTTCGGCGGGTCAGGCGCGCAGCCTCGCCTTCGAGGCGCTGAAGAAGGCCAAGGAGCATGATTTCGAGGCGGCGAAGGCCCTGCTCGAGCAGAGCAAGGAGGCCGCGCTCGAGGCCCATCACGTGCAGACCCAGCTTCTTTCCAAGGAGGCTTCGGGCGACCATACCGTCGTCGACGTGATGCTCGTGCACGCCCAGGACCATCTCATGACCTCGATGCTCGCGCAGGAGCTGGTCGAGGAGATCGTGAATGTGTATCGCGAGCTCGACGCGACGCGCGCCGAGTAATGCGGGCGGGATGGCGCGCTCAAGGCCGCCGTCTTTGTTGATACGACCGTTATGCAAGGAGAATCAAAACAATGAAGGTATTGCTGGTTTGCGCCATGGGGATGTCCACGAGCATTCTCATGAAGAAGCTTGAGAAGTATGCCGCTGAGCAGGGGATCAATTTCAGCATCGCCGCCCAGAGCGTCAACACGTACAAGACGGTCTGCCATGAGTATGACTGCATCCTCATGGGTCCGCAGATTTCCTATCAGAAGGACAACATCGCCGCCGAGTCCGGCATGCCGGTCGCCGTCATTCCGCCGACCGATTACGGCACGGGCAACTGCGCCAATATCATGAAGCTCATCGAGTCTCTCGTCCAGGGCTAGATACCCGTCTCGATCGAAGAGAAACGGAACACCAATGTCCAAACTTGACAACCTGTATCAATCCCCAGTGATGATGAAGCTGCAGGAATGGGGCGGCAAGCTCCAGGCCAACAAGGCCCTGTCCGCCATCAGCGGTGGCATGATGGCGGCCATGGCGGTCATCCTCGCCGGCGCCATCTTCACCGTCGTCGCCACGCTGCTGGATATCGTAGGCGTGCTCGAGACGACCGACGCCGCCTATATGTGGCTCACCACGCCCTATAACATGACCATGGGCATCCTGGGCGTCGTCGTGGCCTTCGCCGTGGGCTACATCTACTCCAAGAACTTGGAGATGGAGGGCGCGCTGGCGAACGGCATCGTCACCATGATTCTCTTCCTGCTCGTGTGTGCTCCCGTTCAGAGTGTCACCCTGCAGGATGGCTCGACCATGAGAGTGCTCGCCACCACCTACCTTGGCGGCACCGGTCTCTTCACCGCGCTCATCATCCCGCTGGTTTCGGTCAAGATCATCGATTTCTGCCAGAAGCATCACGTGAGCCTCAAGATGCCCGACGCGGTTCCGCAGTTCCTTTCGGACGCTTTCGCGACCCTCGTGCCGCTCGTCATCTGCATCCTGCTCTGGCATGGTCTCAACACGCTTGCCCAGATGACCATCGGCGTCGTGCTCCCGGGCGCCATCGCCGGTATCCTGTCCATCCCGCTGACGCCCCTCATGTCGGTGCCCGGCATGTTCGTACTCGCGTTTGTGTGCCAGCTGCTCTGGAGTCTCGGCATCCACGGCGCGATGGTGCTCTCTCCGGTCATCATGGCCCCCATGATCCAGTTCTACACCCAGAACGCCGAGCTCGTCGCCTCCGGCCAGGCTGCCATGTTCGCTCCGATCGCCCTGTATGGCGTCATGTCTTGCTGCGGTGGTAGCGGCAACGTGCTGCCGCTCGCCGTGCTTTGCATGCGTTCCAAGTCCGAGCAGCTTCGCGCTGTGGGCAAGGCCGGTATCGTTCCTGCGGTGTTCAACATCTCCGAGCCCATGGCGTTCGGTACTCCCATCATCTATAACCCCATCATGGCCATCCCGTTTATCCTGAACCCCATGATCATCATGTTCTTTGCCTATATCGGCTACTCGCTCGATTTCTTCCAGCCCGGCCACCTGCTCATCATGACGCAGCTGCCGATCATCATGCAGAGCTTCATGCCCTCCCTTGCGTGGCAGAACCTCTTCATTGCCCCTATGGCCTTCGTCATCGCCTTCTTGGTCTACCTGCCGTTCGTGAAGGTGTATGACCATCAGCTGTGCGAGAAGGAGGCTGCCGAGAAGGCCGCTTCCGAAGCGTAGGGACCATCTTGGCGCATGTGCGCATGTGCCCCGCTCTCTGCGGGTGACTTGTGATTGGGGCGCGGCTCTTCGAGTCTCGCCCCTCGTTGTATTTGGAGGTGTTCCATGGGTAGATTTCCCGATGGATTCTTGTGGGGCGGCGCCATCTCGGCCAATCAGATCGAGGGTGCATGGGATGTGGACGGCAAGGGCGTCTCGGTGCCTGACGTGTGCACGGCCGGTTCGCATAAGGTCGACAAGCGCATCACGCCGACCCTTGAGCCGGACACGTTCTATCCGAGCCACGAGGCGTGCGATTTCTACCATCGCTATCGCGAGGACATCGCGATGCTCGCGGAGATGAGCTTCAAGGCGTTGCGGCTCTCGATTGCGTGGACGCGCGTCTTCCCTACGGGGGAGGAGGCGGAGCCCAACGAGCTCGGTCTGGCGTTCTATGATCGCGTGTTCGACTGCTGCCGCGAGCACGGCATCGAGCCCATCGTGACGCTCAGCCATTATGAGATGCCCTATGCGCTGGCGAGCAAGTACAACGGCTGGGCCGGCCATGAGCTCATCGCGTGCTTCGAGCGCTTTTGCGCCTGCGTGTTCGAGCGCTATCGGGGCAAGGTGCGCTACTGGCTCACGCTGAACGAGATGAATACGGGCATCGGTCGCGGCGGGGCCGTGCTCAACTTGAGCACCGTCCGCGGGTACGAGGGGCCCGTCAACGGCCTGCCCGATAACCCCGCCGAGCGCTTCCAAGCGCTGCACCATATGCTCGTCGCTGCCGCGCGCGTGACGGCTCTGGCCCACGAGCGCTATCCCGAGTACCGCATCGGCTGCATGTCCTCGTTTGCGCTCATGTACCCCTATACCTGCGATCCCGATGACGCGGTGCTCGTGCAGCAGCGCATGCGCGTGGCCAATTGGTTCTGCTCCGATGTTCAGGTGCGAGGATACTATCCCAGCTACATGAGGCGCCACTTTGCCGAGAAGGGCATCGAGGTCGCGATGGAGCCGGACGACGCCGAGACGCTCGCGCGCGGCACGGTCGACTTCGTCACGTTCAGCTACTACATGTCGGTCTGCCTCTCCGCGCATCCCGAGAAGCTCGAGACGACGGGCGGCAACTTCGCCTTCGGCGCAAAGAATCCCTACCTCAAGACGAGCGACTGGGGTTGGCAGGTCGATCCGGTGGGCCTGCGCTGGTCGCTGAATGCCATCTGGGATCGCTATCAGAAGCCCGTCATGCTCGTGGAGAACGGCTTGGGTGCCTACGATACGGTCGAGGAGGACGGTTCCATCCACGACCCGTACCGCATCGAGTATTTGCGCCAGCACATCGAGCAGATGGCCGAGGCGGTGGCCGACGGCGTCGACCTCATGGGTTACACCTCGTGGGGCCCCATCGACTTGGTGAGCGCCTCGACCGGCGAGTTCGCGAAGCGCTACGGTTTCATCTACGTCGATCGCCACGATGACGGAACGGGCACCTTCGAGCGCAGCCGCAAGGACTCGTTCTATTGGTACCAGCGCGTGATCGAGACGAACGGCGAGGATCTCGGCGGGGAGGTCTCCCATGCGTGAGGTGCGGTTGGGCATTTCCCTCTACCCGGAATTCGCCTCTGCCGAGGCGTGCCGAGAATACCTGCGCCTCGCCGCCCGTCACGGCTATCGCGTGCTGTTCGTGGCGCTGCTCGGCGTCCGCGATGAACGCGATGAAGTCACGGCACGTTACCGGGCTTTGACCGACGAGGCGCATGCGCTCGGCTTCGAGGTGTTCTGCGACGTGAACCCTTCGGTGCTTGCGCGATTCGGTGTGAATGCGAGCGTTTTGCGCGGCAAGCTCGATCTGGGATTTCTCCAGGAGATAGGCTGCGATGTCATGCGTCTCGATCTCGGTCTCTCCGAGATGGAGGAGGCGTTTCTCACGCGCAACGAGGCGGGCATCGGGGTGTGCCTCAACGCCTCGGCAAACGCGTGCGACCACATCGGGGCGCTGCTCGCGAGCGGTGGGGAGCCGGCGCGCATCGTAGGCTGCCATAACTACTATCCGCATCGCTACACGGGTCTGACGCTCGAGTATTTTCTGACCTGCTCGCGTCGGTGGAAGGAGCGCGGGCTTCCACTCCAGGCATTCGTGTCATCGCAGGAGCCGGAGGCCTTCGGCCCGTGGCCGGCATGCGACGGTTTGCCTACGCTTGAGATGCATCGCGATCTGCCCGCCGCCGTGCAGGCCCGTCACCTCGTGCAACTCGGCTGCGTGGATGACATCATCGTGGGCAACTGCTTTGCGAGCGAGCGCGAGCTTGCGGCAATCGCTGCGGGCGTCGCAGCCCCGATGGCGTTCACCTTGCATCGCGCTCCCGGTTTGCCGAAGGAGCTTGAGCGGCGCCTGCGCCTCGGCCTGTCGTGTCGTCCCGAGCAAAACGGCTATCTCGTGCGCACCGTCGAGAGCCGGATGGTGAAAGGGGAGGTCGCTCCCTTCAACACGGTCGATATCCGGCGGGGCGATGTGCTCGTGGACAACGACGGTTACGGCCAGTATGCCGGCGAGGTTCAGATTGCGCTCGCGGCCATGGAAAACAGCGGGCGGACGAATGTGGTGGGGTATATCGATGGCGCGGAGCTCATGCTGCTCGACGGCCTGCGTGCGGGCACGCGCTTCACGTTCAATGTGGTCTAACCGTCCGGACTGCGGCGGGGCGGTTAATCGAGTTGCGCGATGCGCCGCCCCGCGCATCTGCTGATTACAATCGCAAGAGACGCACGCTCGTCTCCGCAAGAGCGGGGGCGAGCGTTTGCGTAGAGGTGCCGCGGATCTCGGCGAGCAGGGAGAGCGTGTGGGCGAGCGAGGCTTCCAGCTCTGCGGCGGAGCAGGGGGCATCGAGCCATGCGGGCGCATCCGTCTCCAAGAGCAGTGCGTCTTCCGGCAGTTGGCGCGCGTAGGCGCGCCCGCGCCTGGTCGCGAGCATGCACTCGTTGACCGAGACGAGGCACCCGAGCGCGCGCAGGCGGTTCAAGTCCTCGCCGCTGCCCGAAAACCAGTGGAAGATGCAGGTCGCGTGCGCGGGGAGGCCGTGGCGCTCGAGGATGTCGAGCGCTTCTGTGGCGGCGTGCACGGCATGGATGGACACGACGCGGCCCGCGCGCGGCTGCGCGGCGCAGGCGGCCACGATGCGGTCGAAGGCGCAGAGCTGCGCCGCGCGCGTCGATGCATGGGCGCGCGAGAAGTCGAGCCCGACTTCGCCCACGCAGCCGTCTTCTCGCCGGCAGGGCCCGCCTCGATGCGCCAGGGATGGAGCCCGGAAGCGACACGCACGTTGGGTGCCGCGGCGAAGCGCTCGCACGCTGCCGGGTACTCGGACGGTGCGAGCGTGGCGTCGAGCAGGGCGATACCGCGTTGCCGTACGGCGGCTGCGACTTCTGGGCCGTTCGCCATGTGGCTCAGGTGGCAGTGCATGTCGACGAGGCGATAGCCCCCGCCGGGGGCGCATCCTCGCCGGAAGGATTTGCGTTCCCGCGCACCTCGGACGGAGCGTCCGCCCGCCCGCCTCGCGCGCAGCAGCTCTCGACTATCACGGGCGCCGACCAGATTCTCGTTATGGACGCGGGGCGCATCGTGGGGCGCGGGCGGCACGATGAGCTGCTGCAAAGCTGCCCGCTGTACGCCCGCATGTGGCGTGAGCATCAGGGCGCGGCAGAGGTGCTCACGGACAAAAACGTGGAAGACTGGGCGGCCATCCGCCCCGAGGAGGCGAGGTAGATGTTCGCCATCGTAAAACGCATACTCGACGTGGCGGGAAGTTTCTCGCCTGCGTCGCGACGCAGTCTCATTGTTGGCATGGTGTGCAACGTCCTAAAAGCGTTCTTCATGTCCGGGATGCTTGCCGCGGTGTGGTGGGCGCTCGAGAATCGTGACCATATGGGTGCGGATGTGGCGCTGCAGTGCCTGGGCATCCTGCTGGCGAGCGTGGCGGGCCAGTATATCTTCCAATACCTCGTGGACATCAAGATGGACGCCGAGGGGTTCCACATCTTCCGCGACATGCGCCTGCGCGTGGGCGATCGGCTGAAGGGTGCTCCCATGGGCTATTTCTCCGAGCAGCGCCTTTCCGCCATCACCACCACGCTCACCACGACGCTGCACCAGCTGGAGGAGTTCATGACCATCTGCCTCACCGGTCTTTCGGGTGGCGTGGCGATGGCGGTCATCATGAGCTTGTATTTCATGCTGTTCGCGCCGCCGGTGGCGTTCATCACGTTCGCGGGCATCGCCATGGGGCTTGTGGTGCTCGAATGGCTGCGCCGCCGCTCCACCGCGGTGACGCGCGAGGTAACCGCCGCCCAGGAGGCCATGACCGACAAGGTGATCGAGTACGCCCGCGGGATGGCGGTGCTGCGCACGTTCGCCACGCCCGACGAGGCGCTTGCCGAGGCGAAGGCGTCTTTCGAGCAGAAGCGCCTGGTCGACTACCGTCAGGAGCAGGCGGCCCAGGGAATTCTCAAGCTCTATGCGCTGGTGTTCAATCTGGCGAGCTGCGCGGTGCTGTTCGCGGCGTGCGCCCTGTACCTCACGGGTGGGCTGCCACTCTCGTGGGCGCTCACGCTGCTCGTCGCCGCGTTCATGATCTATGGCGAGCTGATCAGCGCGAACAATAGCGCCTTTCTCACTAAGAAGATAGAGGGCGAGCTCGACCGCGTGGACGAGGTGTGCGCGGTTCCGCGTCAGGACACGACCGACGAGCCTCTTGCGCCGCGAGGTTTCGACCTGGCGATGGACGACGTGTCGTTCGGCTACGACGACCGGCGCGTCATCGACCACGTGACGCTTCGCATCCCCGAGGGCACCTCGTGCGCCATCGTGGGGCCAAGCGGGTCGGGCAAGACCACGCTGGTGAACCTGCTCGCGCGGTTCTGGGACGTCGATGAAGGATTCGTGAGCGTGGGCGGCGCGGACGTGCGTGACGGCACGGCGGAGAGCCTACTTTCGCATATATCCCTGGTGTTCCAGAACGTATACCTGTTCAACGACACGGTGGAGAACAACATACGGTTCGGGCGGCCGGATGCATCGCGCGATGAGGTGGTCGCCACGGCGAAGCGCGCGCGATGCCACGACTTCATCGAGCGCCTTCCGCAAGGTTACGACACGGTGCTGGAAGAGGGCGGAGCCGACCTGTCGGGCGGCGAGCGGCAGCGCATATCCATCGCGCGCGCCATCATGAAGGACGCGCCCATCGTCATCCTGGATGAGGCGACCAGCTCCGTCGACCCCGAGAATGAGCATCTGCTCATGGAGGCGATCGGCGAGCTCACGCGCGGCAAGACGCTCGTCACCATCGCCCACCGCCTGAACACGGTGCGCAACGCCGGCCAGATTCTCGTCGTGGACGCCGGCCACATCGTGCAGCGCGGCACGCACGACGAGTTCATGCGTGAAGACGGGATCTACCACCGCTTCATCCGCATGCGCGAAGAGGCGGCCGACTGGAGGCTGGGGGCGTAAACCGATGAACAAGCAGCGTTCCACGGAATCCTCGGAGGACTATCTGGAGGCCATCCTGCGCATCCGCTCCGAGCGCGGCTCCTGCCACAACGTGGACATAGCGTGCCTGCTGGGCTACTCCAAGACGAGCGTCACCAAGGCGCTGGCGGGCCTGTCCACCGCCGGGCTCGCCGAGTGGATCCTGAAGTTGTCGTACCGGTGCACGTAGTCCGAGAGCTTGGCCCGGAGCTCGCGCATCGTGCCGAACGCCTCGCGGCGGGCGAGCTCGGCCCTCGGTATCCCGTCGGCCGACTCGTCGACGGCGCTGTCGTGGGGGCAGCCCTTGGCCGACAGCGACCTCTCTATGCCGAAGACCTCGAGCATCAGGTCGATCTCGGCGTTGTCGAACTCGCTGCCGCGGTCCGTGTGGAATACCTCGATGCCCGCGCTGCGCCGATATGGGGTAGCGGTCCCCGTTGGCCGCCATGGCCCTCATTTCCGAGCGTATACCGGCGCCGCTCGTCTTAAGATGTCGACCTCCATCCGGAGCCTGCGGTTCTCGCGCTCGAGCTCCAGGATCCGGTTCTGCTCGGGCGTGCGGTTATCGGCGGCGCGCGGCGAGCCGGTCGCGTTTATCGGCTTGACCCGCCTCTCCACGGTGCTCTTGCCGAGGTCGTATTCGTCCATGGCCTCGCGCCTGGGCTTTCCGGCGTTGTGGAGGTCGACTATCTGCCTCTTGAACTCGTCGGTGAAATGCCTCGGTCTGGGGCCGGTCGAGGCCGAGCCCCCGGTCCGGCTGGGATAGCATGTCGCTGCGGGCCATCGTCTTTCCTTTCGTCGAATATCTAGGCGCTGGCCCTCCCTTGCTTCTTGCACCACGACTGTGCGCGTTACCCCCAGCGGGCCCGGATCGAGCGATTCGGGCCCGCTTTTGGGGCCTGCCGGAAGCCCGGTGGTCAAAAAAGGCCAAATATGAGTACTGTTACCAGTTTAGTGGCAGCCACATGGCCTCCAAAATCGGTGCCAGCGGCCAAAAGCGCATCGATTTTCGTCCGTCAGAGTCACGATCGGGCTCCAAACAAGGCGATTTTGCTGATCTGGACCGGAAAATCGCTGCTACTAATTTGGTGACAGTACTCATATTTGGCCTTTTTTGACCACTGCCTCTCGGGCCAGGACAAAAGGGCTGCTCGAATCTTGGGGCGGGTCCATTTTCAACTATCCTCAGCTTGCCAGTTCGAAAATGGACCTGCCGCATGATTGAATCTTTATTTCAACTTTACACCTAGGTTTACAGCTGTCTTGTCAGCTGTAAACCTAGGTGTCATACTAAAGCCCCAAGATTCGCCAAAAGAGAGGGGCCTTGATGGCACAGAGCGCGAACATGGATGCATCGGAGCTTGCACGCGATATCGCGGCCGGCCTAGCATCGGCAACGACGGCAACGGAGCGTGCGGCACTGGTGCCCGCAGAGCTCGTCGAGGCCATTCGGCAACTAAAAACCCAACGCGACGCGGTGATCCTGGCACACTATTACGTGGCGCCCGAGGTCCAGGCTGTGGCCGATTACGTCGGCGACAGCTTCTACCTGGCAAAGCTCGCCAAGAGCCTGCCGCAGCAGGCCATCGTGCTGTGCGGCGTGGAGTTTATGGGCGAGAGTGCCAAGCTGCTCAATCCCACTAAGACCGTGCTGCTGCCCGAGCCAGGCGCAGACTGCCCCATGGCTCACATGGTCAAGCGCGAGACGGTCGACGCCGCCCGCGCCGAGTATGGCGACGACCTGGCCGTGGTCTGCTACGTCAACTCGACGGTCGAGATCAAGAGCTGGAGCGACGTGTGCGTCACCAGCTCCAACGCCGTCAAGATCGTGTCCGAGCTGCCGCAGCAGCACGTCCTGTTTATCCCCGATCAAAACCTGGGCCGCTTTGTAGCCGAGCAGGTGCCGCAAAAGCACGTCATCCTCAACAATGGCTACTGCCCGCGCCACCATATCATCACCGTCGAGCAGATCGTCGATGCGCAAGAGGCGCATCCCGACGCGCTCGTGCTGGCGCACCCTGAGTGTAAGGCCGATGTCCTTGCCGAGGCCGACTACATTGGCTCCACCGCCGGCATCATCAAGTATGCCGAGGAGTCGGACGCGAGCGAATTCATTATCGTGACGGTCCGTGGCGTGCTCTACGAGCTCGAGCGCCGCTGCCAGGGCACCGGCAAGAAGTTCTACTTCCCCGCGGTGCAGCCCACCTGCGTCAACATGGATCTCATCACGCTCGAAAAGCTCGTGCGCTGCCTGGAGACGGGCGAGGGCGAGGTGCAGATCGGCGTGTCGGACGAGGCCGCCGATCAGGCCAAGCTCACGCTCGACCGCATGCTCGAGTACGCGGCGCGCTAGAACAATGCGGCATGAGGGGCGGTCCCTTATGTCACATTCAAGGGAGAGGATTCCTGTGGAAACCAAGCAATACCCCGATATGGAGTGTGACGTCGTTATTGCCGGCTGTGGCGTAGCGGGCCTGTATGCGGCTCTCAACCTGCCGACGAGCATGCGCGTGATCATGCTCTCCAAGGGCGCTGTCGACGAGTGCGATTCGATGCTCGCGCAGGGCGGCATCTGCGTGCTGCCCGAGGGCTCGGACTACGATGCCTTCTTTGAGGACACCATGCACGCCGGTCATTACGAGAACCGCCGCGAGAGCGTCGACATCATGATTCGCTCGAGCCGTTCGGTCATCAACGACTTGTTGGCCGTGGGCGTGGACTTTGAGCGCAAGGCCGACGGCAGCCTCGACTTTACCCGCGAGGGCGCGCACAGCCGTCCGCGCATCGCCTTCCATGCCGATATCACCGGTAAGGAGATTACGACCAAGCTGCTTCAGGCCGTTCGCAAGCTGGATAACGTGCAGATTTTGGAGCACGTGGCCATGACCGACATCCTGACGGCCGAGCATGACGGCGTCACGGTGTGCACCGGCGTCGTCGCCGTTTCCGTGGACGAGGACAATTCGGTTCGTCCCGCCGACGAGTTGACAAATGCCGCCGAGGGCGCGCATGCCGGCGAGCCGTTTAAGATCCATGCCAGCCATACGCTGTGGGCAACGGGCGGCATCGGCGGCGTATACGATCACTCGACCAACTATCCACAGCTCACGGGCGATGCTTGCTATATCGCTCAGGAGCATGGTATTAAGATGGAGCACCTGGACTACGTGCAGATCCACCCCACGGGGCTGTTCTCGCCGCAGCCGGGTCGCACCTTCCTGATCAGCGAGAGCTGCCGTGGCGAGGGCGCGATTTTGCTCAACGCCGCCGGCGAGCGCTTTACCGACGAGTTGCAGCCGCGCGATGTGGTCGCCGCCGCTATTCGCGAGCAGATGAAGCTCGACGGTACCGAGCACGAGTGGCTGAGCTTTGCCCCCGTCGAGCGCGACGTGGTGACCGGGCACTTTGCCAACATCCGCGCGCGTTGTCTGGAGGACGGCCGCGACATCTTGGACGAGCCCATTCCCGTTACGCCCACGCAGCACTACTTTATGGGCGGCGTGTGGGTCGATAAGGACGGCCGCACCTCGATGCCCGAGCTCTATGCCGCGGGCGAGACAGCCTGCAACGGCGTTCATGGCAAGAATCGCCTGGCTTCAAACAGCCTGCTCGAGGCGCTGGTCTGGGGCCGCCGTGCCGCCTGGTACATGCGTACCGGCGAGTCGCTGGCCGTGGAGCAGGCGGGTGACCCCGCGCTCGATGGCCGCCATCGCGCTCTGAGCGCCGACACCCTGGCAATCGATGATTTGGCCCGTGCCGCCGGCACGCAGGCCGTGGAGGAGTAGACCATGAATCCCATTACCATGAAGCTCGTCGTCGATGATCTGATTCTGCAGGCTCTGCGCGAGGACATTACGTTTGAGGACGTGAGCACGGCGAGCGTGTGCCCCACAGCGCGTCCCGCTACCGTTGAGCTTATCGCCAAGGCCGACGGCATCATCGCCGGCTTGGATGTGTTTGCTCGTACCTTTGAACTGCTGGATTCGCAGAGCTCGGTGCTGTTTGATGTTGCCGACGGTGACGAGGTGCATGCCGGCGACCACGTGGGCCAAGTGCGCGGTGACGCGCGCGTGCTGCTTTCGGGCGAGCGCGTGGCACTCAACTACCTGCAGCGCATGAGCGGCATCGCTACCTACACGCACAGCATGGCCGCAGCGCTCGAGGGAACCAAGACCGTGCTCGTCGACACGCGCAAGACCACGCCGGGCATGCGCGTGTTTGAGAAGGCGGCGGTTGAGATCGGCGGCGGCAGCAACCACCGCTACAACCTGTCGACGGCCGTCATGCTCAAGGACAACCATATCGATGCCGCCGGCGGCGTGGCACGCGCGATCGAGATGGCGCGCGCCCATGCGTCGTTTACCACGACGGTCGAGATTGAGTGCGAGAACCTGGACATGGTACGTGAGGCCGTGGAGGCCGGTGCCGATATCATCATGCTCGACAACATGACCCACGATGACATGGCTGCCGCCATCGAGCTTATCGCCGGCCGCGCCAAGACCGAGTGCTCGGGCAACGTGGACGCGAGCAATATTCGCGCGCTTGCCGACCTGGGCGTCGACTTTATTAGCTCGGGAGCGCTGACGCACTCTGCGCCGATCCTCGACCTCTCGCTTAAGCACCTGCGTCTGCTGGACGGTAAATAATGGATGCCCGCGAGCGTCGCCGTGCCATTATGGGCGTGCTCGAGGGAGCCAAAGGTCCCGTTTCGGGCGGTGCGCTTGCTCGCGAGGTGGGTGTGAGCCGCCAGGTTGTCGTGCAGGACATCGCCCTGCTGCGTGCCGATGGGCACGACATCGTTGCCACCAATCGCGGCTACGTACTGCAGGAGGCTCCGAGCAGCCCAGCGGTGCCCACGCGCCTGGTCAAGGTGCACCATGGCGTGGAGCAGGCGGGTGACGAGCTCACGAGCATCGTCGACGCGGGCGGCGCCGTGCTCAACGTGATTGTCAACCACCGCGTGTATGGCAAGATCACGGCCGACCTGGACATTCGCAACCGTCGCGATATCGAGCGCTATCTGGAGGGTATTGCCAGCGGCAAGAGTTTCCCGCTGCTGACGGTGACGAGCGGCTACCACTTCCATCGCATCGCGGCGGAAGACGAGCGGACCCTCGACGAGATCGAGACTATGCTCAAGGAGAAAGGCTACCTCGCAGACCTTATGCCCTACGAGGGCGACCTATCGTAGCCGACGCTGCAAACGCCCCTAAGCGGCAATCTGACGTTCAATCGTCGGTCGCGTACCAAAGTACGCTTCCCTCCTCTTTCACGTCACCTTGCTCGCTTAGGGGCGTTTTCGCTGACTTATGCTCAACCTGCGGCGGTGCCAAATTAGTTATCCGCACAAACAAAATAAGGAGGCCTCCGCGGCGATGCGGAGGCCTCCTTTTTGTGCACGGTGTACTTTTGAGTGTGCAAGTGGGGGAGTTGTTACTCCTCGACGATCTCGGTGATCGCGCCAGCGGGGCAAGCGTCCTGGCAAGCGCCACAGGCGACGCAGGAGTCCTCGTCAGCGACGGTAGCGACGTCCTGGAGCTCCAGAACGCCAGCGGGGCAGGAGTCGACGCAAACGCCACAAGCGATGCACTCGTCGGCATCAATTACGGGATGAGCCATGGTAGTTTCCTCTCTGTTGACCGACGCTACAGGCGATGCGCGTCGGTTTGATTCGGGCAAAAACATACCACGGGAGCGACCGTTTGCAATACCCTCTGGCCGGCATCTTCATACCGTTCGCCGAGTATGCCGCGGCTTACTAAAAAACACGCAGGTGGGGTCGCCGAGCTGCGCAAATGTTAGCTAAAGGTGACTCAAAATATTGAGCGATTGAGCAAGTATCCTGCCATTTGTGGACGGGCTAGAAATGACATGCAGAGCTCCGGGACCCAAACCTCAGCCATCTCTACATAGATCTCAATAGATTTGCCGAGAACTCAAATAGCGCTTCTACCTGCGATTTTGCGAACCTAAACTCTGAGCAATAAGAAATCTTATATGAATTGACTTAGATTTTGTATATTCCGGCCCATAAGGGGATACACTACATCCTGAAAGACAAGCCGAAGCACCGCGCGACAGACCGCCGAGGCGGCGCAAACGCACAAGAGAGAGGGAATTTCTAATGGGCAAGATTCTTGGTATCGACCTTGGTACTACTAACTCCGCTATGGCCGTCCTCGAGGGCGGTTCTCCGACCATCATCGTGAACGCCGAGGGCGACCGCACCACCCCGTCCGTCGTGGGCTTCCGTGCCGACGGCGACCGCGTCGTGGGTAAGGCCGCTAAGAACCAGGCTGTCACCAACCCCAAGAACACCGTGTTCTCCATCAAGCGCTTCATGGGCCGTAAGTACTCCGAGTGCACCTCCGAGCTCAAGACCGTGCCGTATGAGGTTAAGGAGGGCCAGGGCGGCCGTGCCGTCGTCGACATCGAGGGCAAGGATTACACCGCCGAGCAGGTGAGCGCCATGGTGCTCGCAAAGATGAAGGCCGACGCCGAGAAGTATCTGGGCGAGACCGTCACCGACGCCGTCATCACCGTCCCGGCCTACTTCAACGACGCCCAGCGTCAGGCCACCAAGGACGCCGGTAAGATCGCCGGCCTCAACGTCAAGCGTATCGTTAACGAGCCGACTGCTGCCGCTCTGGCCTATGGCCTGGACAAGCAGGGCTCCGACCAGCGCATCCTGGTCTTCGACCTGGGCGGCGGCACCTTCGACGTCTCCATCCTCGACCTCGCCGACGGCGTGTTTGAGGTTCTGTCCACCTCGGGTGACAACCACCTGGGCGGCGACGACTGGGATCAGCGCGTCATCGACTGGATGGCCGACAAGTTCCAGCAGGAGAACGGTATCGACCTGCGTCAGGACCCCATGGCCCTGCAGCGTCTGAAGGAGGCCGCCGAGAACGCCAAGAAGGAGCTCTCCGCCGCCCAGCAGTCTACCATCAACCTGCCGTTCATCACCATGAACCAGTCCGGCCCGCTGCACCTCAACTACACGCTGACCCGCGCCGAGTTCGAGAAGATCACCCGCGACCTGCTCGAGCGCTGCAAGCAGCCTGTCACCAACGCCCTGCGCGACGCTAAGCTCAAGCTCTCTGATCTGACCGAGGTCATCCTCGTCGGCGGCTCCACCCGTATGCCCGCCGTCCAGGAGCTCGTCAAGACCATGACCGGCAAGCAGCCCAACATGTCCGTGAACCCCGACGAGGTCGTTGCCGACGGCGCTGCCGTCCAGGGTGGCGTGCTCACCGGCGACGTCGAGGGCATCCTGCTGCTCGACGTTACCCCGCTGTCGCTGGGTGTCGAGACCATGGGCGGCATCATGACCAAGATGATCGACCGCAACACCACGATCCCGACCTCCAAGACCGAGGTCTACTCCACCGCTGCCGACAACCAGACCAGCGTCGAGATCAACGTGCTCCAGGGCGAGCGCGAGCTTGCCCGCGACAACAAGTCGCTTGGTAAGTTCCAGCTGACCGGTATCCCGGCCGCCCGCCGCGGCGTGCCGCAGATCGAGGTCACCTTCGACATCGACGCCAACGGCATCGTCAAGGTCTCCGCTAAGGACAAGGGCACCGGCAAGGAGCAGCAGATCACCATCTCCGGCTCTACCGCGCTTTCCGACGACGAAGTCGATCGTATGGTCAAGGACGCCGAGGCTCATGCCGAGGAGGACAAGAAGCAGAAGGAAGAGGTCGAGGTCCGCAACCAGACCGACAGCCTGTGCTACTCCACCGAGCAGACCCTCAACGAGCTGGGCGACAAGGTTTCCGCCGATGTGAAGTCCAAGGCCGAGGCCGCTATCGCCGACGCCAAGAAGGCGCTCGAGGGCTCTGACGTCGAGGCCATCAAGGCCGCTGGCGAGTCCCTGCAGTCCGTGGCCTACGAGCTGGCTCAGGTTGTCTACGCCGACGCTCAGCAGCAGACCGACGGTGCCGCCGGCGCCCAGACCGACGACGATGTGGTCGACGCCGACTACGAGGTTGTAGACGACGAGGACAAGTAATCATGTCCGACTGTAAAGCTCGCACGGAGGCGGCTGCCCCCAGCGCCGCCCCCGTTGACTCTGAGGAGAAGGACGTGAAGATTCCCGTAGAGGCCGTAGACGATACCGAGGCCAACGAGGCCCCGGCCGCCGAGGCTGCCGAGAACCAGGTAGAGGATTCCAACAAGGAGGCGACGATGACCGAGGACGAGATGGTGGAAGCCGCTATCCGCGCCGGTGAGGAAGCCGCCGACAACGACTTTAAGTTCAAGTTCGAGCAGGCCCAGAAGGAGCTTGCCGACGTTCGTCATGAGCTCGATGCTGCGGCAGAGGCTCAGAAGGCCGCCGAGGACAAGGCAAAGGACGCCACCGAGCGCACCGCCCGTCTGCAGGCCGACTGGGAGAACTTCCGTCGTCGCACCGCCAACGAGCGCATCGCCGAGCGCGAGCGCGCGACCGAGAAGCTCGTCACCGCGCTGCTGCCGGTGGTCGACGATATCGAGCGTGCGATCGACCATGCCCGCAGCCAGGAGCTTGCCGACGACTTTAAGCAGTTCGTCGACGGCGTCGATGCGGTGCATGCCAAGCTGCTCGATGTGTTTGCGCACGAGGGCGTTGAGCCCATCGACCCCAAGGGCGAGGCGTTCGATCCGCTCGAGCACCAGGCCGTGGGTCGCGTCGAGGACGCGTCGCAGTACGACGAGACCGTCAACGACGTGTACCAGAAGGGCTACCGCATGGCGGACCGCATCCTGCGTTCCGCGATGGTGACGGTGACCTACGGTGGCGAGAAGCGCCCCGCACCGGAGCCCGAAGCGGCGCCCGAGGATGCTGCGGCCGACACGGCCGAGAGCACCGAGGAGTAATTGAGAAGGGCCCCGGGGCAACACCCGGGGCCCTTTCTGGCCTAGTGCCATATGACAGTATGAGCCGCCGCCCGTTGGACGGTGGATGAAACAGGAGAGGAGCTACGATGGCTGCAGGCAAAACCTTCTATGACATCCTGGGCGTATCCAAGAGCGCCTCCGACAAAGAGATCAAGAGCGCGTTTCGCAAGCTCGCGCAAAAATATCACCCCGATGCCGGCGGCGACGAGGCCAAGTTCAAGGAGATCAGCGAGGCCTACGAGACGCTTTCGGACGAGAAGAAGCGCAAAGAGTACGACCAGATGCTCATGTTCGGCGGCATGCCGGGCGCGGGCGGCGCGTATAGCGGTGGCTACGGCGCCGGTGCCGGCGCGAGCGGCTGGGGTGATATCTTCGACAGCATCTTTAGCGGCAACGGCGCCTGGGGCAGCGATTGGGGCTCGGGCTTTGCCGGGGCCGCGGGTAATGCCGGTGCCGGCGCGGGCCGCAGTCGCGCGCGCAAGGGCGGCGACCTGTCGCTGACTGTCGACGTAACGGCCGAGGACGCATTCCGCGGCGTGACGCACAAGGTCACCTACCGCATTCCCTCGACGGGCGAGCAGCAGACCATCACGGTCTCGGTGCCTGCGGGCGCCGTGGATGGCGGCAAGCTGCGCTACAAGCGTCGCGGCGAGTACGGCGTCGCCGGCGGCGAGCGCGGCGACCTGGTCGTGACCACGCACGTGGAGGAGCACCCGCTGTTTAAGCGCAAGGGCGCCGATGTGACCATGGAGGTGCCGATTTCGGTCTACGAGGCGGCACTCGGCTGCACGGTGGACGTGCCCACGCCCGGTGGCGCGACGGTTCGTCTGAAGGTGCCCGCGGGTACCCAGACGGGCAAGAAGTTTCGCTTTAAGGAAATGGGCGCGCCCGACGTTAAGCACCGCGGCCGCACGGGTGCGCTGCTCGTCGAGATCAGGGTGCAGGTTCCCACGAACCTATCCGATGACGAGCGCGACGCGATGACCAAACTGCGCGAGGCCGACACGCGCGACTATCGCGAGAAGGTCAACCGTTACAAGGCGACGTACTAGGGCGCCTGTGTGCCCGCCCGCGTCCGCGGGCTTATGATGTAGACGTGCGAAACGGAAAGGGGTCAGGTAGCATGGCCGAGGACAATAGGAACAAACCGCTGTACATGATCAGCGTGGCGGCTGAGCTGACCGGCATGCACCCGCAGACTCTGCGCGTCTACGAGTCCAAGGGCCTGGTGAACCCCCAGCGCTCGGGCGGCAACACGCGCCTGTATTCGCGTGCCGATATCGAGCGCCTGGAGCTCATCAACCAGCTGACCGATGAGGGCATCAACCTTGCCGGCGTGGTGCGCATTCTCGATATGAAGGAGCGTGCCGAGGAGCGCGAGCGCGAAAACGAGAAGCTCCGCGCCCGCGTGCGCCAGCTCGAGGACGAGCTGCACGAGTACAAGATGCAGAAGAAGATCACCGCACTGGCCCCGCGCGATGGCTCGGTCAACCCCGAGCAAGTCATGCGCAAGTTACTGGGCACGGGCGGCGACCTGTAGTTCCGCCGGCGCCGCCGGGCACTCATTGGGGACGTACTTAAATGAGTACCCACAGAATGAGAGTGGATAATCTCCCGTTTTTGGCCTTTGTGCAGGCTCAAAGTGGGAGATTATCCACTCTCGCCATTTCGGCACTTGGGGACGTTCCTTTTCTGCCGGCACTTGGGGACGTTCCTTTTCTGCCGGCACTTGGGGACATTCCGTGCGCCAAACCCGTCTTCCCGCCCCCCGGCTCGCCTTATGCTTTACTGAGATAAAGTGAACGTGTAGATTCGTAACCCACTTGCAACCGTTCTATGGCACGATATTGAACGAATGTATGCTATGCGCTCAAATTTTTGGGCAGAGTGGGAGACAGTATGGTCAAGCTGTACGAGGACGGCATCTACCTGCGCGGCGGCAGCGAGGTTGTGCCTGCGGCCGAGGCTGCCGAGCGCGGTATTACGCAGACGCCCGAGGATGCCAAGCGCGGCACCATCGCGTATTCGATCCTTCAGGCACATAACACGTCGGGCGACCCCGAGGCGCTCAAGATTCGCTTCGATGCCATGGCGAGCCACGACATCACCTTTGTCGGCATTATCCAGACGGCGCGCGCCTCGGGCATGGAGCAGTTCCCGCTGCCCTACGTGCTCACCAACTGCCACAATTCGCTGTGCGCCGTGGGCGGCACCATCAACGAGGACGACCACGTCTTTGGCCTCTCGGCTGCCAAGAAGTACGGCGGCATTTTCGTCCCGCCACATATCGCCGTCATCCACTCCTTTATGCGTGAGAACTTCGCCGGCTGCGGCAAGATGATCCTGGGCTCCGACTCGCACACCCGCTACGGCGCCCTGGGCACCATGGCCGTGGGCGAGGGCGGCGGCGAGCTGGCTAAGCAGCTGCTGCGTGACACCTACGACGTTGCCTATCCCGGCGTCGTCGCCATCTACCTCACGGGCGCCCCGCGTCCCGGCGTCGGCCCGCACGACGTGGCGCTCGCCATCATCCGCGCCGTCTTTGCTAAGGGCTACGTCAAGAACAAGGTCATGGAGTTCGTGGGCCCGGGTATCGCGAGCATGACGACCGACTACCGCAACGGCGTCGACGTCATGACCACCGAGACCACCTGCCTGTCGAGCATCTGGGCCACCGACGAGGACACGCACGCGTTTTTGACCATGCACGGCCGTGGCGACGACTATCGCGAGCTCAAGCCCGCCGATGTCGCCTACTATGACGGCTGCGTCGAGGTCGACCTGTCGAGTATCAAGCCCATGATCGCCCTGCCGTTCCATCCTTCCAACGGCTTTGAGATCGACGAGCTCAACGAGAACCTCGAGGACATCCTCCACGAGGTGGAGCTCGAGGCCGCCAAGATCGGCGAGGGCAAGACGCACTTTAGCCTGCTCGACAAGATCATCGACGGCAAACTGCACGTGCAGCAGGGCGTTATCGCCGGCTGCTCGGGTGGCAACTACGACTCCGTGGTGCAGGCTGCCCGCGTGCTCAAGGGCGCCAATACCGGCTGCGGCGAGTTCTCGCTGTCGGTCTATCCCACAAGCCAGCCCGTGGCGCTCGAACTTACGCGCCGTGGCTATATCTACGACCTCATGGAGGCCGGCGCGATTGTGCGCACGGCGTTCTGCGGCCCGTGCTTCGGCGCCGGCGACACGCCTGCCAACAACGGGCTGTCCATCCGCCACACCACGCGCAACTTCCCCAACCGCGAGGGTTCCAAGCCGGGCAATGGCCAGCTGAGTGCCGTGGCCCTGATGGACGCCCGCTCCATTGCGGCGACCGCGGCCAACGGCGGCGTGCTCACCCCGGCGACCGATCTGCCCGAGGAGACTTGGGACGAGGCCTGCGAGTACACCTTCGACGACGCTCCCTACAAGAAGCGCGTATACTGGGGCTTTGGCAAGGCCGAGCCTGCAGATGAGCTGGTCGAGGGTCCCAATATCAAGCCGTGGCCTGCGATGGAGCCGCTCGGCGACGACATTCTGCTCAAGGTGTGCTCCAAGATCATGGACCCGGTCACCACGACCGACGAGCTCATTCCCTCGGGCGAGACGAGCTCCTTCCGCTCCAACCCGCTGGGCCTGGCCGAGTTTACGCTCAGCCGCCGCGACCCTGCCTACGTGGGCCGCTCCAAGGAGGTTGACGCTGTGGAGAAGCGTCGCGTTGCCGGCGAGTCCGCGGGTGACCTGTCGGTGCTCGATGTCGAGCTTGCCGGTGTGTTTGAGGCGCTGGCCGGCGCGGGTGTCGCGGCCGATGCCAAGGCGACCGAGTTCGGTTCCATGATTTACGCCAAGAAGCCCGGCGACGGCAGCGCCCGCGAGCAGGCCGCGAGCTGCCAGCGCGTGATCGGCGGTCTGGCCAACATCGTCCACGAGTACGCCACCAAGCGCTATCGCTCCAACGTGATGAACTGGGGCATGGTGCCCTTCCAGATGGAGACGGAACCCAACTTTGAGGTGGGCGACTACGTCTTTGTGCCGGGTATCCGCGCCGCGCTCGATGGCGACCTGAAGAACATCGCCGCCTACGTGGTGCGCGCCGACGGTGCGGTCGAGCAGATTGAGCTCTACATTGCCGATATGACGGCGGAGGAGCGTGCCATCGTCAAGGCCGGCTGTCTGATCAACTACAACAAGTTCAAGGCCGCTGCCGAGTAACGTTGCTGTGCGCCCCGGACACACCTTTCCCTCGTGCTCACGCGCTTCGCGAGGGCCGCCCGAGGGAAAGGTGTGTCCGGGGCTACCGCGACGCTCTCGTTGGGTCTTGAGGGACGCTAATAAATAGACTTGCTTGATGCCGCCCCTGTTATCGGGGCGGCTTCTTTTTGTCGAAGCACCGCATTGGGGACGGGCGCCTTGGTGGTGTCCGAGGTTTATCTCAATCTGTAACAGGTGGACCTCTATTTGCCGAGTAGTTGTTACAGATTTAGATAAACGGGAGCTGCTGAACATTTCATCTCAATCTGTAACATCTGAGGTCCAAAACGGCAGCTAGATGTTATGGATCGAGACAGTTGAGCGCCAGAGTCGAAAACCACCACAAAAGGGCCTGTCCCTTTCGTGGTGGTGGGGAGTAGACGGTTTCTTTTGGTGATAGTGTTAGCTGGCGGTATCATTAGCGCACGTCGCAGGTTTGTATTGTGAGGTGTTTTGCCGTGAGCCGTTCAACCCGTATTGGATTGATTGTCTTGGCGCTTGCGATCGCCGTGGTTGGCGCGGGCGTTGTCGGCATGGCATTGCTACCTGCTGCGGTGACGGAACCGGTGGTTAAGCCTGTGATTCAATCTATCGAACTTCTGACCGGCGACGACAAGCCCGAGACCATTACTGTTGATTTTGATGAGCAACCGGCTGCGCTGGGAATTAGCAATTATCCGCGCATTCAGCTTGGGGCCATGCGCTATACCACGGATACAAGCCTGATCGATAGGGCGTCCGAGCTACTCAAGGGTAAAACCTTCAAGCGTTGGTATGGATATGCGTCCTATCGAGCAAAGGCGAACGACATGGTTGGCGGATACCGCTCGTCCATCGAGTTGGACACCACGAATGGCGCCAAGTTATGTGATGTTTCGTACGATCCGGGCTACGAGGGCAATGAGGGTCCGAGCATCTACATCATGGACGGCGATGTCGCCTATGTCATGGAGGGCGACCAGACCGAGCTCAACGATTTTATGGGCAAGTGTATCCAAGATGCCTATAAACAGACCTGCTTACCCGACCCGCAGACTGCACGCGATAGTGGATCTGCCCGTACATGGCTGTTCGAGGATGAGATGCCCTGGAACGCCGAATCGGGAAGCACGGGTTCGGCGAAAGAGTAGAGAGCGCGACCACCACAAAGGTGTCTGTTCCCTTCGTGGATGGTGATTGCATGCGGGGTACCATGGGAATATTTCATGATTCAACTTTGATGGCGGGAGAGCAATGGCTGGACAACTGACAAAGCGCGCGTTGGAAGATTCTCTTAAGCGACTACTGCTTCAAAAGCCACTGACTAAGATCACCATCGCGGACCTCACTGAGGACTGCGGGGTCAGCCGCATGACGTTCTACTATCACTTTCAGGACATCTACGACCTGGTTGAATGGGCATGTGAGGAAGACGCCGGCCGCGCGCTCGCCAACAACAAGACGGCCGATACCTGGCAGGTGGGCCTGGAAAACATCATGCTCGCGGTGCGCGACAACAAGCCCTTTATCATGAACGTCTATCACTGTGTGAGCGCCGAGCGCATCCAGCGTTTTCTGCAGCCCGTGACATTCGACCTGATCGAAGGCGTGGTCGAAGAGCACGCCGCGGGCAAGAACATCTCACAAGGCGACAAGGACTTTCTGTCCCGTTTTTTCGCACATGCATTTATAGGTGTAATGCTCGACTGGATTGCCGCAGGCATGGCCGAGGACCCGAGCACAGTAGCCGAGCGCGTTTCCAAAATATGCGAAGGCCAGATTGACGCAGCGCTGGCGAGATTTTGACTATTTCACGTTGGAGCGCAAAGCGACCAAGTGCGTCATGCCGGGCCGGGTTTCGGTTTGGGAAGTTAGCGAAGCCCACTTCCCAAACCGAAACCCGGCCCGGCATGACCTTGGGAGACCAAAGCCAAGCAGATTTGTACAATCCGCCCCCGTTGATTAAAAATCGTACAAGGTGACGATCTTGTATCGGCTAGGCTGCGTTGATCAGGGCAAAAGCTTGTTAACGAACTTCGTTAGCAAGGAGGAACCATGTACTATTCAAGTGGAAACTACGAAGCCTTTGCTCGTCCCAAGAAGCCTGCGGGCATCGACCACAAGAGCGCCTACATCATCGGCACCGGCCTGGGCGCGCTTACCGCAGCCTGCTATCTGGTGCGCGATGCGCAAATGCCCGGAAGCCACATCCATATCCTCGAAAAGGACCCCGTTGCGGGCGGCGCCTGCGATGGTGCCGACATCCCCGGCGTGGGCTATGTCATGCGCGGCGGCCGCGAGATGGACAACCACTTTGAGGTCATGTGGGATCTTTTCCGCTCCATTCCCTCGATTGAAGATCCGGACATCTCCGTGCTCGACGAGTACTACTGGCTCAATAAGGAGGATCCCAACTACTCGCTGTGCCGCTCGACTAAGAACCGTGGCCAAGACGGCGGCACCGATGGCAAGTTCGGCCTGTCGGACAAGGCAGCGACCGAGATCATGGATCTGTTCTTTACGCCCGACGAGGAGCTGGCGAACCGTCCCATCACCGATTTCTTTGACGACGAGGTGCTCAACTCGAATTTCTGGATGTACTGGCGCACCATGTTCGCCTTTGAGAACTGGCACTCGGCGCTCGAGATGAAGCTCTATATCCGCCGCTACATCCACCACATCGCGGGTCTGCCCGACTTTAGCGCCCTGCGCTTCACCCGCTACAACCAGTACGAGTCGATGATTCTGCCCATGCAGCGCTATCTCGAGGCGCACGGCGTGCAGTTCCACTTTGACACCAAGGTCGAAAACGTGGTGTTTGAGGTGGGCGGCGGCGAGGGTCCGCGCCGCGCCGTCACTGGCACCGGCCAGGACACGATTCAGCGCATCCAGCAGGCCGCCTTTGCGCGCAACCCCTACAGTACGAGCACCAAGAAGGTCGCGCGTCGCATCACCGTGACGCATGCAGGCGAGATTTCGAACATCGACCTCACTGAGGATGACCTGGTCTTTATCACCAACGGCGGCTGTGTGGAAAACTCGACGATCGGCGCGCAGGATAAGCCCGCCGCATGGGATCCGACGATTCGCCCCGGTGGCGGTTGGGACATGTGGCGTCGTATCGCAGCGCAAGATCCGAGCTTTGGTCATCCCGATAAGTTCTGCGGTGACCCCGAGAAGAGCAACTGGATGAGCGCCACGGTCACCACGCTCGACGGCGAGATTGTGCCCTATATCCAAAAGATCTGCCATCGCGATCCCTTTACCGGGCACGTCGTGACCGGTGGCATTGTGACCTGCGAGGATTCGGGCTGGCTTATGAGCTGGACGATCAACCGCCAACAGCAGTTCCGCGATCAGCCCAAAGACCAGCTTTGCGTGTGGGTGTATGGCCTGTTTACCGACAAGCCCGGCAACTACGTCAAGAAGGCCATGCGCGACTGCACCGGCGAGGAGATTTGCCAGGAATGGCTGTATCACCTGGGCGTTCCCGAGGATAAGATTGTTGAGCTGGCGGCAAATCACGCCAACACCGTGCCCGTCATGATGCCCTACATCACCGCCTTCTTTATGCCGCGTGAAGCAGGCGACCGCCCCGACGTGGTGCCCGATGGCGCCGTGAACTTCGCGTTCCTGGGCCAGTTTGCCGAGACGCCGCGTGACACGATCTTTACGACTGAGTACTCCATGCGCACCGGTATGGAAGCCGTCTACACGCTCTGCGATGTCGACCGCGGCGTACCCGAGGTCTGGGGTTCGGTCTTTGACGTGCGTGACCTCCTTATGAGCAGCGTTAAACTACGCGACGGTGAGCCCATCACCAGCATGAAGCTGCCTATGGTTGAGCGGATTGCTCTCAAAGAAGTGCTCAAGAAGGTCGAGGGAACCGACATCGCCAAACTCCTCAAGGAGTACGGCGCAATCTAGCGCACAAGAACCACCACATTGGGGAACCTTTGTGGTGGTTTCTGTTTGTCTCGATCTGTAACATCTTGGCCGCTAAAAGTGGGCCTGGTGTTACAGATTTAGATTTTCGATTCGGGTGTCTTTTGTTTGTCTCAATCTGTAACAGGTAGAGCTCTATTTGCCGAGTAGATGTTACAGATTGAGACAAACGGGTGCCGCTGGTCATTTCGTCTCGATCTGTAACATCTAGAGCCATAAACAGCCGCTAGATGTTACAGATTGAGATAGTAAGGGGACGAGGCCGTAGCGGGTGAGCGTGCCTGCTCCCTATCTCTCAATCACTCAGAAAATCTTATATATAGAGACTTAGATTTGTGTATAAGATCGTACAAACCTGGCAACAATACTTCTCGAACAACGTGAAGCCGCCCCGTAGAGCGGCCGCCCCAAGAGAGGTGATTCCATGAGAATCGATAAGCTAGCAATGACGTCGCGCGAGGCGTTGCAGACCGCCATGAGCACGGCTGCCGATGCGCAGGCCGGCGCGGTGGAGCCGATTCACCTGCTGTCTGCCTTGCTCGGTACCGGCGAGCGCAATATCTCCGTGATCATCGAACGCATCGGTGCCGACCCGGCCCAGCTTGCGCGCTCCGCCCAGGACGCCATCGACCGCGCGCCCAAGGTTTCGGGCGAAGGCCAGCAGATGGGTCTTTCCAACGAGCTCGTCCGCGTGATCGAAAAGGCCGAGAAGAAGGCCACCAAGATGGGCGACAGCTTTGTGGTGACCGAGCATCTGCTGATGGCGCTTGCCGAGGACAAGGGCGAGGCGGGCCGCGTACTGCGCGACGCCGGCGTTACCAAGGAGCGTATCGAGCAGGTCTACGAGGAGCTGCGCGGCGATGACCGCGTGACGTCTGCCGAGGACAAGACCCAGTTTGAAGCGCTGGAGCAGTACGGCCGCAACATCTGCGACCTCGCCCGTGCCGGCAAGCTCGACCCGGTCATCGGTCGTACCGACGAGATTCGCCGTACCATCCAGGTTCTGTCCCGCCGCACCAAGAACAATCCCGTGCTCATCGGCGAGCCGGGCGTCGGCAAGACGGCCATCGTCGAGGGAATCGCCCAGCGTATCGTGGCCGGCGACGTGCCGAGCACCCTGCGCGACCGCGACCTCATCGAGCTCGACATGAGCGCGCTGGTCGCCGGCGCCAAGTACCGCGGCGAGTTCGAGGACCGCTTGAAGGCCGTGCTCAAGGAGGTGCAGAAGTCCGAGGGTAAGGTCATCCTGTTCATCGATGAGCTCCACACCATCGTGGGCGCGGGCGCTACCGAGGGCTCCATGGACGCCGGTAACATCCTCAAGCCGGCGCTCGCCCGCGGCGACCTGCACGCGATCGGCGCGACCACGCTCGACGAGTACCGTAAGTACATCGAGAAGGACGCGGCGCTCGCCCGTCGTTTCCAGACCGTAATGGTGAGCGAGCCTACCGTCGAGGACACCATTTCGATTCTGCGTGGTCTGAAGGAGAAGTACGAGATTTTCCACGGCGTGCACATCACCGATAGCGCGCTCGTGGCCGCCGCCGACCTCTCCGATCGCTACATCGCCGATCGTTTCCTGCCCGACAAGGCCATCGACCTGGTCGATGAGGCCGCAAGCCGCCTGCGCATGGAGCTCGACAGCATGCCGGTCGAGATCGACGCCACCACGCGCCAGCTCACCCAGCTGCAGATCGAGGAGCAGGCGCTCATGAAGGAGACCGACGATGCCTCCAAGGAGCGTCTGGACGCCCTGCGCCAGGAGATTGCCGAGGTCCAGGAAAAGCTCAACGTGCAAAAGGCCGGATGGCTCAACCAAAAGAACGCCATCGATCATGTTCAGGAGCTCAAAGGCCAGCTCGATGAGGCCAAGATCGAAGAGGAACGCGCGACGCGCAACGGCGATCTGGGCCGCGCGTCCGAGCTGCGCTACTCCGTGATTCCGGGTCTGCAGCAGCAGATTCAGGATTCCGAGGCCGCGCTCGAGGCGCAAAAGGAGCAGAACGGCGAGGGCCTCAACGAGCAGGTGACCTCCGACGAGATCGCCGAGGTCGTGAGCGCCTGGACCGGCGTGCCCGTCTCCAAGATGATGCAGGGCGAGCTCGACAAGCTGAAAGGCCTGGAGGGCGAGCTGCACAAGCGCGTTATCGGCCAGGACGAGGCCGTGTCTGCCGTCGCCGCGGCCGTGCGCCGCAGCCGCGCGGGACTCTCCGATCCGGACAAGCCCATCGGCAGCTTCTTCTTCCTGGGCCCCACCGGCGTGGGCAAGACCGAGCTCGCCAAGGCGCTGGCCGAGTGCCTGTTTGACGACGAGCGCGCGCTCGTGCGTATCGACATGTCCGAGTACATGGAGAAGTTCAGCGTCCAGCGTCTGATCGGTGCGCCTCCGGGATACGTGGGCTACGACGAGGGCGGCCAGCTCACCGAGGCCGTGCGCCGTCGTCCGTACTCCGTGATCTTGCTCGACGAGATGGAGAAAGCTCACCCGGATGTCTTTAACGTGCTGCTGCAGGTGCTCGACGATGGCCGTCTAACCGATGGCCAGGGTCGCCAAGTGTCCTTCAAGAACACGATTATCATCATGACGAGCAACGTGGGCTCTAAGGCCATCGCCGATCTTTCGGGCAAGGACGAGGAAGAGATGCGCCACCAGGTCGACGCGGCCATGGCTCAGACCTTCCGCCCCGAGTTCCTCAACCGTATCGACGATATCGTTGTGTTCCATCCGCTCGGTATGGCGCAGATCGAGAAGATTGTCGACATCCAGCTTGCCGACGTCCGCGCACGCCTGGCCAACGAGCGCATGACGCTTGCCATCACCCCGGCGGCCAAGCAGATGCTCGCCGTGGGCGGCCTGGACCCCGTGTTCGGTGCCCGTCCGCTCAAGCGCCTGGTCCAGCGCGAGGTCGTGGACGCCATCGCCGCCGCCATCATCGACGGCACGGTGCGCGAGGGCGATCAGGTGACGGTCGATGTCGACAAGGACGGCGGCTTTACCGTCGTGTGCGACAACACGCCGACGGCCACCTACGAGGTCCCCGACGCCGAGTAGATTTTCGGGACATGCCTTAAAATCTACCAGCCGTCTCTAAACGCCAAGGGCGGCGGATCCAATGGGTCCGCCGCCCTTTTTCGTGCGACAATCGATGATGTTGAGCATGAGTACATGGCGAGGAGATATGCAGATGATAGACAAGAATAAGACGAACACGCCGGCGACCGATGCCGCACCCGCCGCACCCAAGCCTGCGCCTAAGCCGGCACCCAAGCCGCGCGACCCCTACATCCGTGCCGAGAACGAGGACGACGACGGCTACGATCCCTACAGCGATCGCCGCCCCGAGCGCGAGCCGATGTTCGAGGCCGACCCCTGGCGTTAAGTAGCTAATTTGGGCGTCGTGGGCTGCTAGTCTTGGACCTTGATGCTCGGCAACAGTAAAACTTGATTTTCTATTAATCAAGTTGCACGTAATCTTGCTCTCTAGCTAATCAAGAATCAGTATAATTTTGATTAGCTAGAGAGCAAGATTGGAGAATCATGGCATTCAACGACTTGATCGCCCAGAAAATAAAGGACTTTGAACAGCAGGGGGTTCCACAGGTCTTTGAGCGAGACCTTGATCTGGGAAACCCACAGGAGCCAAAGCGCGACAACATCGTAAATGTGGTTGTGGGGGCCCGCCGTTGTGGAAAGACGTATCGCCTGTATCAGGAGATGCTGCGGCTTCGGGGCCGGGGCGTCGAGCTTGACCGGATGCTTTACTTTAATTTTGAGGACGAGCGCTTGCGCCCGTATGAGCCATCGCTGCTGGCGGACGTGCTCGACACGTTCTATGCGCTGCATCCTGCTGCTCGAACCGAGGGCGCTTACATTTTCTTTGACGAGATCCAGGAAATTCCCGAATGGGGTGCGTTTTTGCGGCGTGTAGTCGATACGGAGAAAGCGACCGTCTATGCGACGGGATCTTCTTCTAAGATGCTGTCCTCAGAACTTAAGAGCGAATTCAGGGGTCGTTCTCTTATACGAGAGCTTTTTCCGTTGAGCTTTTCGGAATACGTTCGATATAAGACGGGGAGCGTTTTCGAGCCAGATGCGACCTTTTCCCCAAGCGATGCAGCGCTGCTTCGACATCATCTGATCGGATATCTTGAACGAGGGGGATTCATCGCGACGCTTGAGCAGATGCCCACAGACGCGATTCAGCTGCTACAGGAATATGCTTCGCGAACGGTCGCTATGGACGTCGTTGAGCGTTACGACGTCAAGAACCCTCGCCTGGCATCGCTGTTCCTAACGCGGTGTATGGCATCTTCGGGACGAGAGCTGTCGGTGAACAAAGTGTACAACGAGTTCAAGAGCAGGCAGATACCCGTCAGTCGTAATTCGCTCAGCGACTTACTTGAGTATTATGAGGATGCCTACCTGCTGTTCTCCGTGCCGGAGTTCACGCGTTCACTGGCAAATAACATGCGGTCTGCGTCTAAGGTCTACGCTGTCGATCCCGCGATGTTTGGAGCATTCTCTCCCGCATCGGCATTGGACCAGGGCCAGAGGCTCGAGACCGCAGTGTTCAACGCGCTAAGAAGAAGGACTCCCGCGGTGAGGATCGGATCGGTCTGCCGCCTGCTGATCAAAGAGAAGAGCAAAAGCCATGAGGTGGACTTTGTGGCTGGGGACGCACTTCTCATGCGGGCTTATAGCCTGATCCAGGTTAGTGTGGAGATGGCAAGTGAGAAAACGCGCGAGCGCGAAATTGCCGCGCTTGATGCCTCGATGGCCCAGTTCGATCTTGGTGAGTCGGCAATCGTTACCATGGATGAGCAGGCCGATATTCCATGCGAGCACGGTGTGGTACACGTTGTTCCCGCATGGAAGTGGCTCCTTGCCTAATCATCTACGGATCTGTGGGGCCAGGACCTCCTGGCCCCTTCATCACGGTTGGGGAGCACCATGATGCGCCCGGCTAGTCCTGGGCCTTGATGCTCGGCAGCAGAATCTGGGCGAGGTAGTCGCACTCGAGCTTGGTGGCAGCGTCGGCCTTGCCGTCTTTGCCGACCAGCACGTTCTTAATCTGGCTGTAGGTGTAGCGGTTGCCGGTCGTGAGCTCGACAAGCTCAATGGCCGTGTCCATGGGGTAGGTCGACACGGGATTCTGCGTCCGCCCGTTGATGGTCTGGGGCACCACATACGGATAGACGGGGCCGCTGGCGTAGACCGTGTAGCCGTTACCAAGGTTTGCCGTGCCCAAAACCGTATTGCCCTCATCGGGCGTAAAGCTCTCGCCGTCGCGCACCGCGACGAGCGTCACGATCGGCGTATCGCTGTCGCCGGCAAGATAGATGCATAGCGTGCTGCCATTCTGCCAAGTCTCGACCTTGCCGTACCACTCAACGGGAATATCGAGCTGATACAGGTTCGTTGCCTTATGCCGAGCATCGGCGTCGCGGGCTGCCTGCGCCTCGCTTGCGCTCACGGCGTTGGCGGCGGCATCACGGCGAGCGGTTGCCGCCTGCTGAAGTATCTTGGCGGCCGCGGCAGAGCTACAACCGCCCTCCTCGGCATATTTGGCGGCGGCATCGATCTGGTCGTCGGTTACCGTGTCGGCCGAAGGCACCTTGAGCTTAAAGGTAGCCTGGGCACTTAAATCCTGTTCATCGCTCTTAACGGTGACCTGCGTCTTGGTGGTCGGGACGGTATAGATGGTGCCGTCGGCCGCGATGGGGGAGGCAGCGATGGAGAGCGTGTAATCGCCAGGCAGCAGTTTGATGCCGCGGCCGTGCTCGTCAACATAGAGCGTTTCGCTCACGGAGGAGCCATCAGCGTCCTGACCACTCACCTGTACGGGAATCTTGGAGCCGGTAGAACAGTCGAGGCCCGCGGCATGCACGCCAATCTGCACTGACATCATCGTGTGGGCATTGGCGGCGACAGCGGCAGCCTGCTCTTGCTGATATCCGTTCCAGGCGGCATAGCCTGCGCCGCCGGCGACGAGCGCGACGGCCACGACACCGGCGACCATCAGATTGCGGCGCTTGGGCGACATCTTGCGATGGCGAACCTCGGCCTCGCGTGCTGAGGGAACGGACGGTAGGGGGATATCGCCCATGGCGATGGTCTCGTCCACGGCAGGCGCAGAGCCCAGGCCGGGAAGCTCGCGGGTCAGCGAATCTTCGGCCGGCAAGCTGTCGAGCAAGATGGTTTCCTCGCTCGTGTCGGATTCGGGCTGGTCGTCGGCCTCGCATTCGGTGTCTTCATGATCTGCCTCATCTTCGGCAGGCTCAACGTCGTCTGCGTCCTGATCATCGGACTGCGCCTCGGCTTCCGACTCATCCTGCACATCAACGCCCGAATCGTCAAACGCAATCTCATCGAGTGAAATCCGGTCTAAGCTCTCCAAGGCCTCAGCGCAAGCTTCTGCATCTTGGGCCGCATCCTCTTGGCCCATCGTCTCATCTTTCATATATCCCCCAAGCTCAATATCGGGACAACACTGTACCCAAAAATGGAGCCATATAAAGCGCGTGCGAAATATAAGATCCGATTTAACTCGAGCGCATCGTTCGGCCGCATCCTCGCGGCAGCAAAAGGCCCCCGGAACGTGAACGAATCACATTCCGGGGGCTCTGCAATACGTTGCATTGCGCGGAGTCGGCCAGGCGACTTCACATTCAAGCGGCGTTTGCGTCAGGCGCGCTACTCGGCGTGCGCGTAATCGACCTTGGCGCGGCGGGCGGTAGCCTTCTCCCAGTCGCTGGTGCCCTCAAAGACATCCTGCTTGTAGGGATTGCGGCCGAGCTTCTTGGCGCGGTAGGCGATGTAGATAATCGCGGCGATGTTGGCGATCAGCGCGACGACCGAGACCGCGGTGGCGGCGCCTGCGTCGAGCGTGGAGTGGGTCACAAAGATGGACTCCTCCTGGAAGTAGGGGAACACCTGGGCAAACATGCACCAAATAGCCAGCGTAAAGGCGCGGTTCTGAATCCAGCCACCCTTGTTCCAGATAAAGGCGGCGACGGTGGGCGCCAGCAGCAGCGCAAAGCCGCAGAACCAGGAGTGGGTGGGCAGGCAGTTGTAGGTGTAGCAGAAGTTCCAGATATCGTAGGCGATGATGTAGACCCAGGTCATGTCGGGCCACAGCATGTCGGTCTGGTCCTCGGAGGCGTAGACGCTCCACCAGCCGGTCATGCAGAAGATGTTGATGATGCCGGCGATGCCGTTGAACACGTTGTTCCAGCCGGCCAGCTGCGTGGCACCTTCGGAGGTGACCCAGGTGGACTCGCCCAGGACAAAGAAGTGATAGGCGCTCTCAAAGTCGGACACGACGGCGATCATGATGTTGATGGCGACAATCACAAACGGCCATGCGCGGAACCAGTGCGCCTTGCCGATCTTGCCCCACTGGTACTTAATGGCAATGAAGCCCCAGCAGCCGGCGAGCGCTGCGTACACCTTGGCGTAGTGGAACCAGCTGTTCTGGTACACATGGGTGGGGTTGGTGAGCGCCCACTCGGCACCCTGCGAAACGCCGATGGCGATGGCGACGCAGTAGATGGTCATGGCCAGCGGAGCCACGCCAAAGATGATGGCCGCGCCGAGCTTGGTGCGGCGGCCGACCTCGTTGAGCACGATGAGGCCAATAAAGACCATGGCCCAGCCGGCCCAGTGGATAAGGGTATTGCTACCCCAAACATCGAACAGCATGCTGCTCTCCTTTCACACGCCCGCGGCCCCTCTTCTGATCGCGGGCAGTTTGGCCAAATGTCGTCAGTTCTGGGGCTTGCGCTCCGGATATTTGGCGGTATAGCCCTCGATATGGAGTGTCGAGGCGATGATTTCCTTGACCGTCTCGTCGGGCACATCGGGGTGCGTGCGGATATACATCAACAACCCCATGATGAGGGTGTAGAACGTCTCGTAGACATGGTCAATGCGGAGCTCATGATGGGCGACAAAATCCACCACGGTGGTGTCGCAGATGTATTGCGCCACGCGCTGGACCACGTTGTGCAGAAAGCCGCCGTAGAGCGCGCCGCTGCTGGAGGTCAGGGTGCTCGGCAACTCGTGGCCGCTCACGACCAGGCGTTTAAAGAGCGGAGCGACGGTGTCGAGTGCGCCTTCGATGTCGCCAACCGTGCGGCTGGCGTTCCACTGTTCGAGCTCGGCGATAAAGCCGTCGATTGCCTCGTCCATAACGGCGGTGACGGCGGCGTCCATATCGGCAAAGTAGTGGTAGAACAGTGAGCGCGTGCAGCCAGCCCGCTTGGTCACGGCCGATACCGAAAGATGGGACACGCCCAGCTCAGCGCTCACGGCGCTCACGGCGGCGAGAATCTCGCGTCGACGCTCGTCACCCGTCAGGCGCTTTGCCGTGCTGTCGGACGCGAGGACGGCATCAGCGACAGAGATGTTTGCCGTGTTATCGCTCATACGTTTGCCGCCTTTCATCCGTTTGGGCCCGACCGTTCGCCTAACAGTCTTGATTATTGTTGACGGTTCGTCAATACTGTTTTTGACACAATGTCAACAATAGCGGGTGAACGGCATGGGGGCATGTCGAGTCCGTACAAAGAGGGGCGCTGCGGTCTCGCCGGGCTGTGGCAAGAGAAGGGACGACTATGATTCTCAACGGACCGGGGATTAGCTATACCGAGCCCGATATCGGAGCGGAGTTTGTGCCGCCGCTGCCGGAGCATCCGCGCGAGGCTATCGTCAAACTGTGCGAGCACTGCACCAACCGCCTGTTGCACCGCGACGAGCTGCTGGGCTACGAGTACTGGTCGTTTGCCGAGGCCGCAACCGACGAGCAGGCCGAAGTGCTCTGCAAGATGAAGATGCGCCGTCCCTATACGCTGCCCGAGATGGTCAAGCTCACCGGCATGCCCGAAGCCGATATCGAGAAGATGCTCGACGACATGAGCTACACGGGTCTGCTCGAGTACAACTGGGAAAACCCCGAGCGCGCCAAGCAATGGGTGCTGCCCATGCTGGTACCGGGTTCTGCCGAGTTCCTCAACATGCGCGTGAGCCAGCTCGAGGAGCATCCGGTCTATGCCAAGTTCTTTGAGCAGGCGTCCAAGGGCCCGCTGTCCCGTGCTACGCCGATGGTGCCGCCCGGAGGCGCCGGCATCGGCATGCATGTCATTCCCGTCGAGAAGGCCATCGACGCCTCGAGCACCTCGGTGCCGATTGAGCATATCGAGCACTGGCTCGATAAATACGACGGCAAGTATGCCGCGAGCACCTGCAGCTGCCGCGCGAGCCGTCGCGTGATGGGCGAGGGCTGCGCCGACGATCCACGCGACTGGTGCATTGCCGTGGGCGATATGGCCGACTACGTGGTCGAGACCGACCGCGGTCACTATGTGACGCGCGAGGAGGTCTACGACATTCTGCGCCAGGCCGAGGACAACGGCTTTGTGCACCAGATTACCAATATCGACGGCGAGAACAAGATCTTCGCTATCTGCAACTGCAACGTCAACGTGTGCTACGCCCTGCGCACCTCGCAGCTGTTCAACACGCCCAACCTGTCGCGCTCTGCCTATGTCGCCAAGGTCGAAAAAGACAAGTGCGTGGCCTGCGGTCGCTGCGTTGAGGTATGCCCGGCCGGGGCCGCCAAGCTCGGCCAGAAGCTCTGCAGCAAAAAGGCGGGCGGACAGGTGCCCGAGTATCCGCGCCAAGAGTTGCCCGATGCCACCAAGTGGGACCACACCAAGTGGTCGCCCAACTACCGCAACGACAACCGCATCGAGACGCATGAGTCCGGCACGGCGCCCTGCAAGACGGCCTGCCCCGCGCATGTCGCTGTTCAGGGCTATCTGAAGCTTGCGGCGCAGGGTCGCTATGACGAGGCGCTGGCGCTCATCAAGCGCGAGAACCCGCTGCCCGCAATCTGCGGCCGCGTGTGCAACCGCCGCTGCGAGGACGCCTGCACCCGTGGCCGCGTGGATGCCGCCGTGGCGATCGACGAGGTCAAGAAGTTTATCGCCCAGCGCGACTTGGATGCCGCGACCCGTTATGTCCCGCCCGTGGTGACGCCGACGCGCGCCGGCGGCTTCGATCAGAAGATCGCCATCATCGGTGCCGGTCCGGCCGGTCTGTCCTGCGCCTTCTATCTGGCCGAGAAGGGCTACAAGCCCGTCGTGTTCGAGAAGAACGAGCGCCCGGGTGGCATGCTCACCTACGGTATTCCCAGCTTTAAGCTGGAGAAGGACGTTATCGAGGCCGAGGTCGAGGTTATTCGCCTGATGGGTGCCGAGTTCCGCTATGGCGTGGAGGTCGGTCGCGATGTGACGCTCGACGAGCTGCGCGAGCAAGGCTTTAAGGCCTTTTATGTGGCCATCGGCTGCCAGGGCGGCCGCCTAGCCGGTATTCCGGGCGAGGACGCCGAGGATGTGACGGTGGCCGTCGACTTTTTGCGCGAGGTCAACAGTGGCAAGATCGACGCACTGCTCGGTCGCACCATCGTGGTGGGCGGCGGTAACGTGGCCATCGATGTCGCGCGCAACGCCTGCCGTCTGGGATCCGAGCATGTTGAGATGTTCTGCCTGGAGAGCGAGGCTCAGATGCCCGCCAGCGAGGAGGAGCGTCGCGAAGCCATCGAGGATGGTGCTCACATCAGCTGCGGCTGGGGTCCCAAGGAGGTTCACCTGGACGATGCGGGTCGTGTGTGCGGCATCACCTTCAAGCGCTGCATGCGCGTCTTTGACGACGAGGGCCGTTTTGCGCCCGAGTACGACGAGAACGACCTGCGCCGCGTCGATGCCGACCGCGTCGTCATGTCGATTGGCCAGTCCATTGTGTGGGGCGACCTGCTGGCTGGCTCCAAGGTGGAGCTTGGCCGCGGCCAGGGTGCTCTTGCCGATCCGCAGACGTACCAGACCGCTGAGCCCGACATCTTTGTGGGCGGCGACGTCTACACCGGCCCCAGCTTTGCCATCGACGCCATCGCCGCCGGTCACGAGGCCGCTGTGTCCATCCATCGCTTCGTGCAGCCGGGCTCCACGCTCACCATCGGCCGCAACCAGCGCCGCTACACCGCGCTCGACCGCGACGATGTTGTGATTGAGAGCTATGACAACGCGAGCCGCGAGGTGGCACGTGTCGACCGCGAGCGCGAGAAGGCTGCGCCCTTTAGCGAGTACGTCGAGACCTTTACCGAGGAGCAGGTGCGCGCCGAGACCGCTCGCTGCCTGGGCTGCGGTGCCTCGATCGTCGACCCCAATAAGTGCATCGGCTGTGGTCTATGCACCACCAAGTGCGCGTTCGATGCCATCCATCTGGATCGCGACCGCCCCGAGTGCTCCACGATGGTCAAGTACGAGCAAAAGCTCCCCAGCCTCGGCAAGTACGCTTTGAAACGCGCGATCAAGATTAAATTTGGGAAGAAGTAAAAGAAACTAACAAGTTAGTGAGCGGCGCGGAGCGTCGCTCACTAACGTTTAGTTGACATCGCATCAACCGTTGTTGAAAGGTTTCTACCTTGCACGAATTGGGAATCGTTTATCACATCATTCGCGATGTCGAGAATGTGGCGCGCGCCAATGGCGTGAGTCGCGTTTCGAGCGTGACGCTGCTCCTGGGCGAGGTCTCGGGCGTCGTTCCCGATCTGCTGCTTGACGCTTGGCGTTGGGCGGCAGATAAAAAGCCCATCGCGCAGGGCGCGGAGCTTATCGTGGAGCCCGTCGAGGCCGTGACGCATTGCGACGCGTGCGGCTGCGACTACGCGACGGTCGAGCACGGCAAGACCTGCCCCCATTGCGGTAGCGGCGAGACCTATCTGCTGCAGGGCCAGGAGGTCATGATCAAGCAGATCGAGACCCCTGACGAGGACCCAACAGACGCTGCCCCCGACGGCCTCTCCGATGCCCCCGATGCCGTCGACGCCGCCAACCCCCTTCACATCGCCTAACTTAGTCGTTGGGGACGTTCTTAAACGACTAGTCATTAAAGAACGTCCCCAACGACTACTTTGCTAGAGCATATTTCTTACCATTAGTCAAGCACCATCTGTTTAAACGAAATGGCCTCAACCCGAGCACATTTGTGTCTGTTTAAAACCGGCAATAATGAACAGCGTGCTCAATTCGGTCATGTAAATAGATCAGCTATCAATCCTCAGCAGCAAATCAGTCAAAATACTGGAATGTAATCAGCTTGTAACAAAACAAGACGTTTAAACAAATAATGCTAGCTTTTGCAGTTTTTCATATAATTCTGCTGTATTTGCAGCTATACTCTTTTTTGTCGTGTAGGAATTACGTAGACAAAAAGGAGGTTATGTGATGGTAAGTATTGTTCTTGCTAGCCATGGTGACTTGGCGGCTGGAATCAAGCAGACGGGCTCGATGGTCTTTGGCGATCAGCCGTCTGTAGCCGTGGTCTCGCTCGAGCCGAGCATGGGCCCCGACGACTTCCGCGCCAAGGTCGAGGAGGCAATCGCTTCCTTCGAGGACCAGGAGCAGGTGCTCTTCCTCGTCGATCTGTGGGGCGGCACGCCGTTCAACCAGATCAGCGGGCTCATCGAGGGCCACGATTCCTGGGCTATCGTCACCGGTGTCAACCTGCCTATGCTCATCGAGGCATATTCGCAGCGCTTTGACGCAAAGAACACTGCACATGCGATCGCAAAACATCTCGTGACTGAGGCTAAGGCCGGCGTGCGCGTCAAGCCCGAGTCTCTGGAGCCCGAGGAGAAGAAGCCGGCTGCGGCCGCTGCTGCTCCTGCAGGCGCCATCCCTCCGGGAACGGTCATCGGCGACGGGCACATCAAGATCGCCCACGTCCGTATCGACACCCGTCTGCTTCATGGTCAGGTGGCCACCACGTGGACCAAGCAGATCAACCCCAACCGCATCATCGTGGTTTCCGACGGCGTTGCCCACGACGAGCTTCGAAAGACCATGATCGAGCAGGCTGCCCCTCCGGGAGTCCATGCCAACGTCGTGCCCATTAAGAAGATGGCCGAGGTCGTCAAGGACACGCGCTTTGGTGACACCAAGGCCATGCTGCTCTTTGAGAACCCGCAGGATCTGCTCAAGGCCATCGAGGCCGGCGTCGATATCAAGGAAGTCAACATCGGTTCTATGGCTCACTCCAAGGGCAAGGTCGTCGTCACCAACGCTGTCGCTATGGGCGATGACGATGTCAAGACCATCGAGGCTCTCAAGGCCAAGGGCGTCAAGTTCGAGGTCCGCAAGGTTCCTTCGGATTCCTCCGAGGATCTCGACGCCATGTTGAAGAAAGCTAAGGCCGAACTGGCCGCTCAAGCATAGTAAAGGAGGGTCCGATACATGTCCGCGCTTACTATTGTTCTAATCGCGATTATCGCGCTGCTTGCCGGTATGGAAGGCGTTCTGGATCAGTTCCAGTTCCATCAGCCGCTCGTTGCGTGCACGCTTATCGGTCTCGTAACCGGTCACCTTCAGGAGGGCATCCTCCTGGGCGGTTCGCTTCAGATGATGGCCCTTGGTTGGGCTAACGTCGGCGCCGCCGTCGCACCTGACGCCGCCCTGGCTTCTGTCGCATCTGCCATCATCATGACACTTGCCCTCAACGGCGGTGTTACTGATTCCGGCAAGGCCGTTACCGCTGCCATCGCCGTCGCCGTGCCTCTGTCCGTCGCCGGCCTGTTCCTGACCATGATCTGCCGTACCCTGGCCACCGCTATGGTCCACGGCATGGACGCCTGCGCCGAGAAGGGCGACTTCGCCGGTATCGAGCGTTGGCAGTACGCTGGCATCCTCATGCAGGGTGTTCGTATCGCCATCCCGGCAGTGCTTTTGTGCATCATCCCGGCCGAGGCCGTTACCAACGCGCTTAACGCTATGCCCGACTGGCTGTCCGGCGGCATGGCTGTCGGCGGCGGCATGGTCGCTTCCGTCGGTTACGCCATGGTCATCAACATGATGGCCACCAAGGAGACCTGGCCGTTCTTCATCCTCGGCTTCGTCCTGGCTGCCATCCCTCAGCTCACGCTGATCGCCCTGGGCCTCATCGGCATCTCCCTCGCCCTCATCTACCTTGGCCTTAAGGACCTGGCCAAGCAGGGTGGCGGCATGGGCGGTGGCTCCGGCGACCCGCTCGGCGACATTTTGAATGACTACGAGTAGGAAGGGAGTGATACATATGGCAGAGAACAAGATTCAGCTTTCTAAGTCCGATCGTCAGAAGGTTTGCTTCCGTCATCAGTTCCTTCAGGGTTCGTGGAACTACGAGCGTATGCAGAACGGTGGCTGGTGCTACTCGATGATCCCTGCGATCAAGAAGCTCTACACCAGCAAGGACGACCAGATTGCCGCGCTTAAGCGCCATCTGGAGTTCTATAACACTCACCCCTATGTTTCCGCCCCCGTCATTGGCGTTACCCTCGCCCTCGAGGAGGAGCGCGCCAACGGTGCTCCGATCGACGACGTCGCCATCCAGGGCGTCAAGGTCGGTATGATGGGCCCGCTCGCCGGCGTCGGCGACCCCGCCTTCTGGTTCACCCTTCGCCCGATTCTGGGCGCTCTGGGCGCTTCCCTGGCCCTGTCCGGCAGCATCGCCGGTCCGCTGCTGTTCTTCTTCGCGTGGAACATCATTCGTTACGCCTTCCTGTGGTACACGCAGGAGTTTGGCTACAAGGTCGGCTCTTCCATCGCCAAGGATCTCTCCGGCGGTCTGATGGGCAAGGTCACCGAGGGTGCTTCCATCCTGGGTATGTTCATCATCGGCGCCCTGGTCGAGCGCTGGGTGTCCATCTCCTTCACCCCGGTCGTCTCCAAGGTCACGCAGTCTGCTGGCGCCTTTATCGACTGGGCTAACCTGCCCTCCGGTTCTGAGGGTGTCAAGGAAGCACTGACGATGTATAACTCCATCGGTGCTAACGCCCTTGATCAGGTGAAGGTCACCACGCTTCAGGCTAACCTCGATCAGCTCATCCCCGGCCTTGCTGCCGTGTGCCTGACCCTTTTTGTCTGCAAGCTCCTCAAGAAGAAGGTCAGCCCGATCATCATCATCCTGGCTCTCTTCGCCGTCGGCATCATCGGTCGCGTCTGCGGCTTCATGTAAGCACGCTTCGGCTTAAGACCGAGAGTTGCTAGGCAAGGGCTTTTAAGCCATTGAAACGGACCGCACCCGGTGGGTACACTGGATGCGGTCCGATTGTTTTATTTGGAGGGCGAGGCGCGCATGGCGCAATCTCAGAACAGCACGGTCGATCTGGCAACGCCGGCAACCTGCCTGATGGGTCTTACCAGTCACGGTAACGTAATGGTGGGCAATAAGGCGTTTGAGTACTATAACGAGCGCAATCCCGAGGACTTTATTCAGATCCCGTGGGACGAGATCGACTATATCGCCGCCGAGGTTTTGCGCGGCACCAAGAAGATCACGCGTTTTGCGATCTTTACCAAAGAGAACGGCCACTTTACGTTTTCGACGCGCAATGACAAGGAAACGCTACGCGCGGTGCGTAAGTACATTGACGAGGACAAGCTCGTTCGTTCGCCCGATTTTATCGACGTGACCGCTAAAGGCGCCAAGAGCATCCCCTCCGTCATCAAAAACCTCTTCCACAAAGGCAACTAGTCGCTGGGTAGTCGTCTGCGACGTTCTTAAACGACTAGTCATTAAAGAACGTCGCAGATGACTATCTCGAAGAGCGGCTATGCGCTGCATGGTAGTGGCGCAAATCTGCTACACTAATACAACATGCCTCCGTAGCTCAGGGGATAGAGCACCGCTCTCCTAAAGCGGGTGTCGACGGTTCGAATCCGCCCGGGGGCACCAGAGGAATATCGAGCCCGGTACCGCAGCGGTGCCGGGCTCTTCTGGTCTAAGGGCAGGATTCGGACCGTCGACACCCGCGTCACCAATTTCCCGGCGGGGGGAGTTTTCGAATCCGCCCGGGGGCACCAGAGGAATATCGAGCCCGGTACCGCAGCGGTGCCGGGCTCTTCTGGTCTAAGGGCAGGATTCGGACCGTCGACACCCGCGTCACCAATTTCCCGGCGGGGGGGGGAAGTTTTCGAATCCGCCCGGGGGCACCAGAGGAATATCGAGCCCGGTACCGCAGCGGTGCCGGGCTCTTCTGATTCAATGCCATGTCAAAAATGAAGCGCCCGCTTGCTGGGGGAGCAAGCGGGCGCCTGTGAGCGAATATGTTTGCGGCGAGAGCCGTAATGAGCGGTTGGGTGGCGACTAGTTGGTCGTACCGGAATCGTCGCCCGTGCTCGTGCCCGAACCCGAACCCGAGCCAGAAAGTGCAACCGTCAGCGTAATCGTGCTGTCGGTGGACTGCTTGCCGGTGGGGGAGACGCCGGTAACGGTGGCATCCTCGTTACCGCTCACGGGATTGCCGTTCTGGTCACAGAAGCCAATGTTATAGAAACCGGCGTTGTTGAGCGCGGTGACGGCGGCGGAAATGCTCTTGCCGTACAGGTTGCCCGGGACGGTGGCCTTGCCGGACTTCTTGGCAATGACGACGGTAATCGTGGCACCGGGCTTCTGCTTGCCGCTGGGGTTCCAGCTGATCACGGTGCCCTCGGTAACCGAGTCGTTCTCCTGGTAGCTCACGTCGACGCCAAAGCCTGCCATATCGAGGGCGTTGCGCGCCTGGGCCTCGGTCATGTCGGTCAGGTCGGGGACGGACGTGGTATCCGGGCCGCTCGAGACCTTGTACGAGATGGTCGTGCCCTTCTCGACTTCCTTACCGGCTTCGGTGCCCTGCTCAAAGACCTGGCCCTCATCGGCCTCGTTGGCCTCCTCGGTGGCGTTGCCCTTTAGGCCAACGCTTGCCAGTGCCGCCTCTGCTTGGTCCTTGGTTAGACCGACAAGCAGGGGAACCTCAACCTTCTCGGAGGGCTTGGGGCCCTTGGAGATCACCAGGTTCACCTTGGTGCCTTTGGGCTTCTTGGTGTTTCCGTTGGGGGTCTGCTCGGCAACCTTGCCCTCGTCGACATCGTCGTTATAGCTCTGGTCGATGGTGCCGACCTCAAGGCCTTCCTCCTTGATCAGCTCGACGGCAGTCTGCTGGTCCTTGCCCAGCACGTCGGGCACGGTGACCTGTTCGTCGCCAAAGAGTCCTGTGGCAAAGGCCACCACGATGCCGATGACGGCAACAGCTGCCACCACGGCGGCGATGATCTTGTTTTTGTTGGACTTGGGCTTTTCGACCTCGTAGGAGCCGGTGGAGCCCGAAACCGAGCTACGGGCGGTATTCTGGCCGCTCACGCCCGAGACGGGACGCACCATGGCGCGCGTCTGATCGGAAAGCTCGCGAGTCTTGGTGGCGCCAAGCTCACCGGGGGCACCGATGATGCGCGTGGGCTCCGAGATGTTGACGGCACGACCGGACAGGTAGCTGTTGAGCACCTGACGCAGCTCGTCGGCGGTCTGGAAGCGGTTTGCCGGGTCCTTCTCCATGCACTTAAGGATGATGCGCTCAAGGTCGGCATCGACACCGGAGTTGATCTGGCTCGGCGGAATAGGCAGCTCGTTGACCTGCTTGAGTGCGACCGAGATAGCGTCGTCACCGTCAAAGGGAACGCGGCCGGTGGCGCACTCATACATCACGACGCCCAGCGAGTAGATATCCGAGGTGGGGCCGAGGTCCTGACCGCGGGTCTGCTCGGGGCTGACGTAGTGGGCGGTTCCCAGCACGTTGTTGTCTTGCGTGAGGTGGCTGTTCTTGGCGCGCGCGATGCCAAAGTCCATGACCTTGATGTTGCCGTCGGGCAGCACCATGATGTTCTGCGGCTTGATGTCGCGGTGGATGATCTCGTGCTTGTGGGCGACCGAGAGTGCAGAGCTGATCTGCGATCCGATCTGGGCGACCTTCTTGGGGTCGAGGGCACCGTGGCTCTTGATTCCGCTCTTAAGGTCGGTACCGCGCAGGTACTCCATGACGATGTAATAGGTGTCGCCGTCCTTGCCCCAATCGTAGACGCCCACGATATAGGGGGAGGAGAGACCGGCTGCTGCCTGGGCCTCCTGCTTAAAGCGTGCGGCGAAGGTTGCGTCGCCAGCATACTGCGGCAGCATGATCTTGACGGCTACCGTGCGGTCGAGGACCTGGTCCTGTGCACGGTAGACGGTCGCCATACCGCCTGTCCCCACCTTATCCTTGAGGAGGTATCTTCCCCCGAGGACCCTCTGTTCCATTCCTGCTCCTAACATAACTATTCGCTCAACGATGTGTGTAGTACCTACGATGTGGCCGCTGGGGCCGTGTGGCGCGTTGCCGCTAACTCTTCGGCCGCGGTGCGCCTCGGGTGTCCGATTCGATCATGGGCATCACGCTCCCTGTGCGGCGAGCGCCGCGGTCAGGACGATGCCGGCAATCTTGGCCGCCTTGACGTCGTGTTTGTCGTAATCCTCCAAGGCCACCGAGATGGCGACCGTGGGTGAATCGTAAGGTGCAAAGCCAACGAACATCGAGTTGACGTTGGTGCCGCCGATCTCTGCCGAACCGGTCTTGCCGGCAACCTTGACGCCGGGGACCTGGGCATCGGCGCCGGTACCGGACTGGACGACGGCGAGCATGGCCTGCTTGACCTGGTCGGCCGTGGCAGAGCTGACAGCCTGGCCCAGCGAGCGGGACTGCGTGGTCTTAACCACGGTTCCGTCTGGGGCGAGTACCTGGGCTACAAAGTACGGGTCCATGACCACGCCACTGTTAGCGATGGCGGCGGCAATCACGGCGTTTTGCATGACGGTGGTCTGCGGGCCGGGCGTGTGGTCCATGCCGACAGGCTGGCCGGCGCCGGCCCAGGCGGTCTCCCACTCGGTCATGAGCGACGGGTCGGCCATGATGGAGGCCGTGGAGGTCAGGTCCTGGCCGAGCTCTTGGCCGTAGCCAAAGGCGTTGGTAAACTGCACGAGCGTGTTTGCACCAACTTCGTTTGCCACCTGGCCAAAGACGACGTTGGAGGACACGGCAAAGGCCTGCTGCAGGCTGATGGTGCCGTAGCTCTCGTTGGCATAGTTGATGACCGGTGCGTTGCCGATGTCCATGGAGCCGGGCGCCTGGTAGGTGCTGGTAAGGCTGGCGGTACCGGTCTCGAGTGCTGCGGAAAGCGTAACGACCTTAAACGTGGAGCCCGGCGTGTACAGCGCGTCCATGGCGCGATTGTACATGGAGCCGTCCTCGCCGCCGCCCGCCTGCAGCAGGGCGTCGATGTTGGTGTTGTCGTAGGTGGGCGAGCTGGCACATGCGAGTACCGCGCCGGTACGCGGGTCGATGACCACTACAGCGCCCTTAAAGCCCTTGAGTGCCTGCTCGGCAGCTGTCTGGATACGCGAGTCGATGGTGAGCTTGGCGGTGTTGCCCGGCTGGGTCTGGCCCGCGAGCGACGCGATGGCGTTGTTCCAGCTGGAGTAATCCTTGGAGCCGGTGAGCGTGTCGTTCATGACACTCTCGATGGCGGTGGTGCCAAACTGCTGGCTCACGTAGCCAACCACGTGCGCTGCCAGGTTGCCGTTGGGGTAGGAGCGTACGTAGGTGCCGTCCTCCTGCTGCAGCGACTCGGCCAGCGTCACGCCGTCGGACGTGATGATGGAGCCGCGCTGGATGTACTTGGAGCGGGCGATGGTGTGGTTGTTGGTCGGCATATCCTGATAGTCCTTGGCCTTGATGACCTGGACATAGGTGAGGTTGCCGATAAGGATGGCAAACAGCGCCGTAAAGGCTAGCACCGCACGGGTTAGACGGTTGGCGAGCGCAACGCGGCCGAGCACACCGGATTCAGGCGTGTCGAGCAGGCGACGACGCATGCGCGAGCCGACGGAATGGCTGCCACTGCCGTAGGAAGACGAGGTGGCAAAGCGCGTGCCCGTCGGGGCGGCGGCAGATGCGACCTGATCATCGGTGATGGCGGCCATGGTGCCGGTGCCGGTAAGCTCGGCCTCGCGTCCGGTTGCCTCGTCACCGGCGCGCAGCAGAAGCGCGACGATGATAAAGCTCGCCAGCAGCGAGGAGCCGCCCTGGCTCATAAAAGGCAGGGTGACGCCGGTCAGCGGGATCAGGCGGGTTACGCCGCCAACGATCAAGAAGGCCTGGAAGCTGATGGCGGCCGTAAGGCCCGTGGCACTAAAGGCTGCGAGGTCGGATTTAGCGCGGGCAGCCGTGGTGAGGCCACGCACGGCAAAGAGCATAAACAGGATGAGCACGGCGCCGCCGCCCAAAAGGCCCATCTCCTCGCCGATAGCCGAGAAGATAAAGTCGGACTCGACGACGGGGATGTTGTTGGCCATGCCGTTGCCGATGCCAACACCGACCAGACCGCCATCGGCAAGCGAGAAGAGCGACTGGACGATCTGGTAGCCCTGGCCCTGGGCGTCCTTAAACGGATCGACCCAAACCTGGAAACGCACCTGAACGTGCGACAGGAACTTGTAGGCGCCCACGGCTCCAACGGCTAAGAGCGCAAGGCCGATAACGACATACGAAAAGCGCCCTGTGGCAACGTAGAGCATCAGCAAGAAGATGGTGTAGAACAGCACGGCCGAACCCAGGTCGCGTTCGAAGACGACGACGAGCAGGCACACACCCCACACGGCAAACAGCGGCAGCAGCAGTCGCAGGCGAGGGATCTTAAAGCCCAGGATCTTGCGGTTGGAGATGGAGAGCAGCTCGCGGTTCTCGGCCAAGTAGCCGGCCAGGAACAGCACGATAAAGACCTTGGCGAACTCGCCGGGCTGGATGGTAAAGCCCGCGATGCGAATCCACAGCTTGGAGCCCGAGATCGTGGTGCCGATAAAGATGGGCAGCATCAGCAGAATGATGCCGATAATGCCAAAGGTGTACTTGTAACGCATGACCACGTCGAGGTTTTTGACCAGTGCAAGCGTTCCCACCATGAGCGCCACCGAGACAAACAGGATGATGAGCTGTGAGATGGCGAGAGCGGGGGCGAGGCGTGTCACGAACGTGATGCCGATGCCCGAAAGTATAAATACGATGGGCAGGATGGCGGGGTCGGCGCCAGGCGCCAAGATGCGCACGGCGATATGTGCTGCGGCGAAGGCGGCGAAGAGGCCGATCGGTACGGCGAGCGTCTCAAAGGAGATGGCAGCGCCCGCGGTGAGGACGTACATCGCATACAGCAGGATGACGGGGAACGCCGAGGCGATGAGCAAGAGCAGTTCGGTGTTGCGGCGACTCATAAGCGGCACTCCCTTTCTAATTCTTATCGGAGGCTTCGGCCTCGGCGGACTGTTCGGCGGTTTTCTCGGAATCTGATTCGGAGGTCGATCCCTGGTCGGTGTTGTCGCGAATCGTTTGCGCGTCGATCACCTGGCGGGTCTGCTCCTCGTCGATCTGGTGGCGGTACTTGGATATCGTGTCCTGCGCATCGTCGACACTTGTTTGCGGAATGCCCGCCTTGAGGCGGTTTTGCGTGTCTTCGGGCAGGTCGGACAGCTTGATACTGGTTTCGCTTTCGAGCCAGTGGAGCTTGAGTCCGAGTGGCTTGCCGGGCAGGCCGCGCCAGACGGCGACATTGCCCTGGTAGGTACCCAGGTAGTACGAGCCGGTGACACCCGTGTAGGCCCAGATGGCAGCCGCCAGCACCAAGACGAGACCTAAGACGACGCCGATGGTGACGTTGCGGCGACGCACGCGTTGCGCCTCGCGCATAACGCCATCGTCAACCAGGTCAACGACTACTACGGTCACGTTGTCGTGGCCGCCGGCGGCAAGCGCCGCGTCCACTAGGTTGTCGACGCAGATTTGCGCGGTTGAGGACTGCGTGGCGATGTTCTCGATATCGCTATCGGGAATCATGCTCGAAAGGCCGTCAGAGCACAGGATCAGGCGGTCGCCTTCCTCGATATGCAGAGTGAAGTGGTCGGCATACATGGCGGGGTCTGAGCCCAGCGCACGGGTGATGACCGAACGGTTGGGGTGGACGCGAGCCTCGTCTGCCGTTATCTCGCCGGCGTCCACGAGCTCCTCCACGTAGGAGTGGTCGCGGGTCACGCGGATGAGCGTGCCCTCGTGGAGCAGGTAGGCGCGAGAGTCGCCCACGTGGGCGATGGCGAGCGTGTCGTTTTCGATATAGGCGCAAGTGGCTGTGCAGCCCATGCCGGGCTTGCCTAGGCCGTTCAGGGCGGCCTCGATTACGGCGGCGTTGGCTGCCTCGACGGCTGCGGCCAGGCGTGCTGCGTCGGCGGACTGCGGGGCCGTCTTGGCAATAGTCTCGACGGCGATGGAAGAGGCTACCTCGCCGGCGGCGTGACCGCCCATGCCGTCGCATACGCAAAAGAGCGGCGACTGCACCAGGTAGGAATCCTCATTGTGCGGGCGCACACAGCCAACGTCGGAGCGGGCACCCCACATGAGTTGCGTGGTGGTGCCGGCATCATAGGTCGAGTCGGTCTCGATGCGCTCCTCGGTCAGGGGCTCAAAGCTCATGGTCGAGCCGGGGTCTTTGAGCTTGGCTTCAACGGCGGCTACGTCGATCTCGGCTGTGTCACCGGGAGAGACGGTGTCGGTCTCGGCGTTTGATTCGGAATCGCCGGTGTCCGAGGAGCCCGACTCCTCGGACACGCGGGCGGTCGACTCGTCGTCTTGCGGGCTGACGTCTATAGGCTCGGGTGTCGCAAAGTGCGACGGCGCGGGCGTGCTTTGCGACTGGGCGGCGGGCTCGGCCACGGCATCGGACTCGCTTGCGGGCGCAGGCTGCGGGGTCTTGGGCGCAGGGCCGTCCTCGGGGGATGGCCCTGCCTCGGGCGCCGGCGTAGACGCGGGCGCAACCTCGGATGACGGGGCTATGGGAAACGCCGGCGCGGCGGGCTCGGGTGCCGCAAACACCGCAGCGCTCTCGTTGATTGCCGCGGCGACGGGCTCTGCAAAGTGAGCTGGCGTCGGGGTTGCTTCTGGCGCTGTGGGCTGATCCGCAGCATGTGCGCCGATGGGCGCCGCTACGGCATTCTCTTCGTCCTCGTTATCGGCGAGATCCGAAATATCATGCGTTACATGCGAAAGAGGCAGGGAGAACACGGTGTCCTCGGGTTCCACGGGTGCGGAGCCCGCCGGAGCGGCGTGGGCCGGTGCAGCTGTGGCGGCAGCCGGTGCCTCGGTCATAGTTGTGGACTTGTTCTCCTCGTCGATCATCGACGGTTCACCTTCATGACCACATCGCCAATCTGGACTTCGTCGCCCTCGCGCAGCGTGGCAGGCTCCACAAGCTGGCGGCCGTTGACGAGCGTGCCGTTAAGCGAGTTGAGGTCCTCGATGATGAGCGCCGGGCCCTGCAGCGAAAAGCGCGCATGCGAGGCCGAGACGAACGGTTCGTTGATGCAGATGTCCGAAGATGGCGAGCGACCGACGATGACGGGGCCGAGCATGTCTACGTGGATGCCACGGATGCCGCGCGGGCCCTTGTCCACATCGATCGTCCAGATAGCCGAGTCGCGGCGCTGTCCGCGCACAAGTCCCACGCCGGTCTTCATGACGGCGAACAGGAAGATATAGAGCAGGGCGACCAGGACGATGCGGCCTGCAAAAAGGACGATATCGATGTTCATAAGCGACTATCCCCTAAATTCAAAGGTGCTCAGGCCAAACGTCAGCAGATCGCCGTTGCGCAGCGGGCAGCGCGTAATGCGGCGGTTGTTGACGAGCGTGCCGTTGGTGGAATTGAGGTCCTCGATCGACCAATCCGAGCCCGTAAAGGTGAGCTGGGCGTGGCGGCGCGACACGTTGGGGTCGCGCAGGGCAATATCGGAAACTGAGCGCTCGCGACCGATAGTCACCTGTGCGGAGGTGATGCTATGGCTCTCGCCGCTCACGACGTCGACGAGCTGGGCGAGCGGGCGCTGCGGGGCGCGAGTGCTCGCCATGTTGGAGGCGATGCCGGCTGCGGTGCCTAGGCCCACGGCGGCACCGGTCGCGGCGGCTCCGCCCATGCCGGCAAGCGCGTCGCGCGAGACGGTCTGCGGCACCGGGATAGGAGCGGCGGGGTCGGGGACGCTAGGCGCGAAGGGATCTGCTACGGCAAGCGGGTCGGGAGCGGCGGCGCGAGGCGTCGGCTGCTGCTGGGGCATGGCGGCGGGGCGCTGCTGCTGCGGGGCAGCAAACTGCTGCTGGCCGGCGCGCGGGGCGCTGGCGGCACGGCTTGCGGCGGAGTTGTTCTGGCCCAGACCGTTTTGATAGGCGCGCTCTTCTTCGTACAGGCGGCCGAGCGTGGGGGCATCGACGTTCTCGGCAAAGACCGAGAACTTGCCGGCACGCAGCTGCGGATCGATCATAAAGCGCACGAGGGGCTCGCCGACAAAGACATAGCGGCGCTTTTCGGCCTGCGCCTTCACGAACTCGCGGACCTCGCGCGAAAGCTCGGGGTAGAACGGGGCGAGCATGGGATCGTCGTCGGCGGCGATAAGGATGGTATAGAGTGCCGGCGCCGTGTTGACGCCGTTGATCACCAGAGTCTGATCCTCCATGTCGCGAGCGGCCTGCTTGGCAAGCTTCTTAAAGGAGAACGGGGCACGGGTGGCACCGAAGATGCCGGCCACGTGGTCCTCGAAGATGTTCAGGAAGTTCACGAAAGATCACTCTCCGTATAGGTTCTTTGGTATCCGAGCAAATATAGGCATATCCCAACGATTATAGAGGATAGGGTTCCCGCAACCGCCGCCTTGGCGACGACCGCGGCTGCAAGGCTGGCAATTTCCATATGGTGTGCAAGACAGGACGCCGCTGCGCAGCCGATGCCGGTGACAGCGATGGCGGCGATTGCGGCAAGGTTTGAGCCCTGATCGGCACGCTTGGCATGGGCATTGAGCAGCGCAGATGACGCCGCGGCAGTTGCCGCTACCAGCACAAAGGCAGCCCAAAGGAGTGGGTCTCCCAGCGCCGCGGCAACGTTACCGAGCCCCAGCACGCCTCCGGCTGAAAGCGCGACCGTGGCCAGACGGGCAAAAAGTGCGCCCATGCCCGTTGCCGCGGCGGCGTTTGCCGGGCCGAGCCAAAATGACGCGACGCCGGCGGTGACCCCAGCTGCCAGGAAGGTATTGCCGGTCAGACAGCCAAGCACGAGTGCACAGGTGAGTGCGGCGCTCGCGGCAGCCTCGGTGCGACCCCAGGCGATCCACCAACCGGACATGGCGGCGGCAAAGATCACCGCGACGGGCAACATCGACAGGATGCCCTGCGCCTGCATGGTGGCGTTTGCCATGAGCACCAAAAAGCCCACGGCCGAGATGGCCGAGCCAATCTGGGGGGCCAGGCCGGCCGCCGCTCCGATCGCGATAGCCGCAATGACCAGGCCGGGAAGCGCCGCGACCCCAGCCGTTTGCATCAGCAAAAAGCTAAAGGTGCCGCACGCTAGCGCCGAGATAGCGCGCATGGTGTAGTCGCGCGCATGGCTCCAGCGCGTGCCCGCCCAGCCGAGTGCGGGGTCGACCTCGATGGCGTCGTCCTCGTAGTACGACGGCTCGATATCGTCGAGCTCCTGCTCGTCATCCGAAAGCTCGCCAACCATTTGCTCCAAGCTGCGACGGCCCTCGCGTACGCTGCCCAGACCGGCAAGGAGCTGGTCGCAAAATGCCTCGATGCTGCTGGGGCGGTCCTGCGGCATGGGGGAGAGCGCGCTCATGAGCGCGCTCTCGGCTCCCGGGGGAAAGTGTGGTATCAGCTCGCTGGGATAGGTGGCGCCGCCGATGATACGGTCGAGCGAGTCGGCGGGCGTGGCCGCCATAAAGGGAGCGCTGCCGCACAAGCCCTCATAGATAACGCAGGCAAGGGCAAAGACATCAGCGCGTTCGTCGACCGTGCCGGTCTCGATATCGAGCTGCTCGGGCGGCATGTAGCCGATGGTGCCGCCGCGCGAGCCGCCAAAGCCACCGGCGGACGACAGCCGCGCCATGCCAAAGTCGGTGAGCTTTACATTGCCCGAGTGGTCGATGAGCACGTTGGCGGGCTTAATGTCTAGGTGGAGTACGCCATTACTATGGGCGAAGGTGAGCGCCTGGCCCAGGGCATCGGCAATGGCCGCGGCCTCGTCAAAGGTAAGTGAGTGGCCGTCCACGCGATGCAAAAACTCGGCTAGCGACATGCCATCGACATATTCCATAACCAGGTAGGCATAGGCGGTGTCGTGCGTAAAGTCGATAACCTGCACGATATTGGGATGTTGAAGCATAGCGGCAGTGTGCGCCTCGCGCAGGACATCCATGATGTCGCTGGCGGGCATGCCGGAACCGTTGATAAGGGGGATGCGCTTAATGGCGACGCGGCGGCGCAGGTGCGTGTCGCGGCAGATCTCGATGGAGCCAAAACCGCCGGTCGCAAGCGTCTCGAGCGGCTGGTACCGCTTGAGCAGCTCGCGAGAGCTGGTGCCCTCCAAAGGAACGTCCGGCGAGAACCGGGCGGTATGTTGCGAGAAAAGCGGCATGGCCAACCCTCGTGCGTTTAAAGTTCGTTTGCGAGCGGCGGGCGCGGGGCAAGCCGTTCGCGGTGGCATAGATGCTGCTAGTGTAGCACGCTCGGGCAGATGGCGAGGAAACGGGGATGAGGTGGCCCGATCGGTTCGGGTCGTTTCGGCTCGTTCGGAAAGTGGGGGACCGGTTTTCAACCAAATAATGGGATGCGCTTTCCAAAGGGGCAGCTTGCGGAAGCTGCATCCCAGAATAATGGCCTGGAACGGGACGGACTTTCCGAACCGGCGCTCAAAAGGAAACCGCATCCCATTTTGGAGCGGGGACTGCGGACAAAAGCTGGACCGTGATCTGGCTCGGATTGGAGTTCGCCTGAATCGTTGATGCTGGCTGGTGTGGGAACAGAGATAAACGAGCGGCTCGAGCGATATAATGACACGCTATGGAGGCCATATGCTTTTTTCCCGCCGTTCTGCTACATCTGCCTGCGCCATTGCGCTTGTCGTAATGGCGGTCACCCCTTATCACCGGTTTTCATCTTCAATCGGCCTGGCGTCAGGTGCAATGACCTGGCTCGTTATCCTGGGCGCATGCCTCGCCGCGTTTGTTCATGGTGCTGCGCTATGCAAGGGGGGAATGAGACGGCCGAGGCATCTCGGTGCTATCGGTGTTTTCCTTGGTGTTATTGCAACGGTTCCCGAGTGGGTTGACTTGGCCTTCTATGCTCGCGGAGATTCTATTCCATTCGTGTTTGCACCGATCTGGCTGTTGCATGGCGTTTCGTGCGTCTCGTGCTTTGCTGGGGCGTTGCTCCTCTCATATGTTATTTGGGACACGGCGGGCTCTCCTTTGACGCAGGGGGCGACGCCGACCGACGAAAGAGAGAATCGTCGCCTGCAGAACGCGATTTTTACAGAAACAATAGCCGTCCTGTCTTGCCTGCTGTTTTGCTGTCGAGTTTCATGGAGAATTGTCCCCGAGCCATGGGGGATACCCTCTGTTTCGGCCGCATCAATTGGCCTTGCGCTTTTAATTCCGTTGGTCTATCTCGCATTGGCTGTGGCCCCGCTGTTTCGCTGCTCCCGCGCCTTTGGTCGGGGGCAGAGCGACGTGTTTGCCCGTTCTGTGCTCGTGGCAGTCCCTATTGGCCTTGTTCCGGCTGTTGAGGCGGCATACTTCGCAAGCGATGCCGCGATCATTGCATTGCTTGCGATGGGGTCTGCTATCGCCGCTGCCTTCGTATGCATGTTACTAAGGAGAAAACGGGACAACAATTCGGATATCGCCCACGCGTCTGACCCATTCGATGCGGAGGCGTTTTCCCCTGCCCTGTCGCCTAGAGAAGAGCAGTTTGTTCGACTGCTGCTCAAAGGGAAAACGCCGGCGGAAATTGCCAAGGAGACGGATACGAAGCCATCGACGGTGCGAACAACGCTTCACCGAGCATACGGGAAGGCGTCAGTTGCGGGCTCACGCGAGCTCGTGGCGTTGTTTGCGGGTGAGGGTGATACTGTAGGGCCTGAGCTGCCGCAGCGGCATGCTGACGATATGTTGGCATCAGCTCGAACGCGCCGGCTGTTTCGATACCTGCTCACATTATTTTTTATCCTCCTTGCGGCTGGACCGTTGGTAATGGCGGATAGCGATTGGGGATCCGGTGTTTCGTGGGCTGTCGCTTTTTCTCTCTCAAGCTATGCATTGGGTCTCGGACTGCTTCTGTCGCTACGCTACGCGGGTGGAAAACCGAATCGTGAAGCTGCGCTGGATAGAGCAGGTGAGGCGATTGAGCTCGGAGGTCCGTGCATGTGGGCGATACTGTCTGCTGCGGAATGGTCTTTTATCTATATCTCGACATGGAGGTGCATACGCGTTCCGTTGATGGCTGTGCCGGTCCTGTTTTGCGGCGTGGCGTCTACAGCTTCGCTCGCTGTTGGGCTGCGTCCGTTTAAGGTGCATGCCCGTGCTCGGGCTATCGTGCCATTGGTGTCAATAGGTGTCGCTGCTTCAATCTATGCGGCCAGTAGGGGGCGAATTCATGGGTTCGTGGTGCTGGCGGGGATGCTGCTCACATATGTAGTGCTGCGAAGCTGTCCGCAGCGCAAAATGCTTGGGGTATGGATGCTTTGCTTTGGGGCGACGGCTCCTGTCTGGGTCGTCTTGCTCAACATGGCGCAGGATCTGATGGTTTTCGAGCCGCTGTTCCTTGCGTCGCTGTTGGGGTATAGTTCGGCTGTCAATGTCGTCGTGGCAACGGTGGTCGTCTGCTGGTCTGTGCCCATGTTCGTCACGCACATCGCGCTCGCCCACTCGGTTGAGAACGAGAGGGCCGTCTTGGAGTACCGTGCGAATGGGTTCACCGAAACGGCTCGCGTGCGCCAGCTGGCTTTGCTTACATCGCGCTCCCTTTCTGATGTTCAGTCGCAAATTTTGCTGATGACGGCAGAGGGCGCAACGACAAAGACCATTGCGGAGGACGTAGGTTATGCTGCATCTACGGTGCAAGCGTTGCGATCCGCATCTTATCGCCAGTTGAAGATCAAGAACAAAGCGGAGCTTATTTCATTGTTATCGCAGGTGGATAACGTGTAAACGCCTGGATTATCAACTCAATAGCGAGTGTTTACAGACATCTTTCTCCATTCATGCAAAGGTTGCCGTGCGTCGACGCATTGTTAACCGCTTTTGATTGGAGAAGGTCATGATTAAGTTAAAGAACGCCATTGGCCGCATCGGAGTGAGCCTTGCGATTATTGCGGGGCTTTCCCTGGGGGCTCCTATCGTATCGTTTGCTCAGGAGGAGTTTGACACTTCTCAGGTTTCAAGCGTTACGCAGAATGCCGACAGCGGAATAGCGACTTGTGTTAACAACGCGGATACGGGATTTAGTTTCCAATGTTCCGGGACAAGCGCGACGGGCTATCGCCGGAAAGACAATTCTTCCTCGCTCTATATCAACATCTTGGGGTATTCGGGCAAGCCACTTCGTTTGTATGTGGATGGAGCTTACAACACAAACGGTAGCGGTGGCGCAAATTGCACCGAGGGCGTATATCGTTCCAACCATTATGGAAAGTGGGAGATGTACAACCAGGTTCGCGAGAGCGGGCGTTCAGCGGCTCGTCTGACGGCTTGGGCTGAGTCTGGCTATGGCACCGTTAATGGAGTCTGGAGTCCTGATTGCGTTGGGCGCTTCTCGAAGTTGCCGGCGTAGTTTGAATGGATACCCGCCCGGGCCAGCGGGCCTGGGCGGGAAGGAGGATTCATGATTAACAATAAGGGAGTCCTGCGGCACGAGCTGCACAAGACGTTCCGCTGCCCGCTGTTTGCTGCCTCCCTCGTCATGGGCGTTTTGATCGCGTTGGCGGCTGCTGTTGAGTCGTGGTGTTACCTGAATCAAGAGCGGAATAATCTACTCTCTTTCGGTTATGGGCTTGGCCTGCAAGCGCAGCACTATCTTGGACAAACGCGCGAGAGTAGTTTCGGCAACTGGATAGTCGTGAGCGCAAATGCGCCACTATCGGCGACTATTTTTTTCTACATCTTGCCGCTGCTCGCTCTCTTGGCGGGATCCTGGTCATGTCTGGCTGAGCGGTTGAACGGTTACGACGCCCAACTATGTACGCGCGTGTCGAGGAGGCTTTATATCAACGTGAAGCTCATCTCGTCATTCCTCTCGGCATTTGTTGTAACTGCCGTACCGCTCGCCGTTAATTTTCTCATCGTATCGATGTTGTTTCCCGCGTATATGCCCCGGGTCGATGAAACGACATACGTTGGCCTTTACTTGCACAGCTATTTTTCTCTTCTTTTTTATACTCAGCCCTTGCTCTACGTATTGGTTTATACGCTGTTCGATGCAGTGACGCTGGGGGTTTTATCCATGGCCGTGACCGGTCTGTCGGTTGTGTTTCGCAGCAGAGTCAAGGCTGTGATCGTTCCGTATCTACTCATGGTTGCGTGGCACTTTGTTAATGACTGGATTTTTAGCGTCTTGCAGTGTATTGGATTCAACTGCAACATTCTCAACAGCATTAGATCGGAATCGCTCAATAACTGGCCCGACATTCGAGCGGGGATTGTAGAGATCGTAGCCCTGCTTATTGTTTCGCTGTTTTTTGCGAAGGTGTTGGAGAGGCGCGAGGTGATTTGATGTTGTTTCGATTGCTCGCGGCGGATTTGAGAACCGTATTGAAGAGGAATGCTGTTGCTTTTATTGCAATGGCGGTCATGTCGATTGCGAACTTGGTCTATGCGTATGGACTGTCCGTGATATATGGTACTAAAACGGAAATATTGGGGTTTGCAGATAATTTCGCGCTGGTTTTTGCCGGGTCGACTCCGTTTGAGTTTAGGCCGGGGGCCATGTTCGTTCCTCCACTTGGCTGGCTGTTTCTCACCCTGCTCATTCTCTATACAACCCTCGATTATTCAGTCGAATCATTGCGGGGGTTCGGCTTGCAGACGCTTGTCCGGTGCCGTACGAGGTGGCTGTGGTGGGTGTCGCGGTTTGTTTTGGTTACGGTGGTAACGACAATCTCACTGCTCGTGGTGGTCTGCTCTGTTGTGCTTTGGAGTTTGGCAACGGGCGCCTCTTTTAGCACGGTTATACATAGCGAGTCGCTTCAACTTGTAAGCTTAGGCAAGGATTTTCTTACATCGAGCGAAGCGGATGGACTGCCGTTTTTCGCGGGTCTATTTCTTGCTTTTGAATCGCTTGCCTTTATGCAGCTTGCAGTTGGATTTGCATTTGGGCCATCGGTCGCGTTTGTGACGCTCGTGAGTTATTTGATTTGCTCGGCATATACAAGTCATTGCGCGTTGTTGGGAAACGCATTGATGCTTCTGCGCTGGGACGGAATGGTGAAAGGGGGCGTCTCGGTGGCTTCGAGTGCGCTGGTCTCACTTGCGATCATGGCGGCTTGTTTATTGATGGGCGGATTTTGGTTTTGGCGAGCCGATTTTATAGAAAGGAAGGGCACGGTATGGCTGTAAACGTTAAAAACGTATCGAAGCGAATCGGTAAAATTGACGTTTTGCGCAATGTGTCTATCGAGATAAATCCGGGCACCGTTGTCGGGCTTCAGGGCATTAACGGCTCGGGCAAAACCATGCTCATGCGAGCGGTTTGTGGACTAATTAAGCCAACTAAAGGCGAGATTATTATCGATGGACAAAGGCTTGGAATGGATATTTCGTTTCCGCCAAGTCTGGGAATGCTGATCGAAGCGCCTTCTTTTATGGGCTACCTATCCGGCTATGACAACTTGGAGCTCATCGCCAAGATCAAAGGTGTTGCTGCCGATGAGGATATCCGTTCTGCTCTGCGACTTGTGGGGCTTGATGCTGACGAGAAGAAGAAGTTCCGGACTTACTCGCTCGGCATGAAACAACGTCTGGGGATAGCTGCGGCAATTATGGAAAAGCCGAAGCTGCTTGTTCTCGATGAGCCAACGAATGCCCTCGATGAAGCGGGCGTTGAAATGCTCAAGCGCGTCGTCTCGCTGGCAGCTTCAGCGGGCCGTGAGGTTCTTTTGTCTAGCCATGACGGGGAAGTGCTCGCGGAACTTGCCGATAGGGTTTATTGCATGCGCGATGGCGCCATCGCCGAAGTGCGGGAAAGGCTGTGAGTGAGATGGAATCGGCTCTTTTGACGAGGAGATCCGCGCTCGCGCTCTGCGGTTGCGCTGTAATTGGTGCGGTTGGTGCAAGGATAAGCGCTGTTAACGCCAATAGAACGGTGATTCCTGAGAAGTATTATCCTGCGGGGAAATGGCTTTCGATGGACGGTGCATACTTTGGTTCGAAGGACAGCCCAACTTCGGGATATTCATTCTGCGTGGATGATGCGGCGTTGATGACGCCACGGGAATATCTTAGACGGTCTCATGACGACTATTCAAAATACGGAGACGTGAATGTTGAGACGAGCCTGAAGGACGCTAATTGTAAGTGCGTCATTGCGGTTAAAATGCGCGTGCGGAACAGGGATAACGAAGACGGTGGAATCAAAACGTACCTTTGGCATCTTGTGCCAGAGTCTTCTCCAAATTACGACTTTGTGGTCAATACGGATTTAATTTGTCAGGCGATGCCGGTTTTAGGCGGGTCTCCAGCATTTGCCGTGCAGGTGGGGGCAGAAAACGAGTTGCTCGTCCCATTTATGATGCAAAACACCAACGACTATTTCGAAGATTACGAAACCGTCCGTTTTGAGAAAGCATTTCCCGGGACTTACACGATGAAGATGACCGATCTGCCGGAGCGAAGGCTCTTAAGGTTTGAAGTGAAATAGCTCGAGAGTTAGGCAAAACGGGTCCATCGGCAGTACGCGCGCCCGATTTCAGGCGCCCCGACCCGGAATCGGGCGCGAGACGAGGCACCTTCGGTGTCGGCCAGCCTAGCGCCTCTTCTTGCTCTTCTTCTGCTTGCGCTGCTTGCCCTTGTCGCCCTGGGGTTTGTCGGCCTTGTCGCCCTGCTTGGCCTCGGCGGCAGCCTTCTCGGCCTTCATTTTCTTCTTCTTGGTCTCGATGCGGAGTTTTTTGTTGATGCGCGCCTTAAGGAAGGCGCCAAACTGCTCGGCATCGCCGCGAACAAAGGTGTCCTTGGGGATCGTCACGCCCTGGTCGGCGAACATGGCCACAAAGATGCGCTCGCCGTCGAGTACGTGGTCGAGCTTCTCAAACGGGAAGAACTGCGACTTGCCGCTCTTGCCCCAGACCATCAGGCCGTCTTCGTTGGCGGCGACGCGGCGATAGCGGCCGCCCATGGACTCGTCGGCCTCGACGGCATCGATAAAGTCGCGGGCGAGCGTGTGGTGCAGGTTTTTGCTCCACCAGGCCAAAAAGGTGCCGAACACGATCAGGACGACGCCAAACTTGATCCAGTTGCCGCCGGCCACCAGCATGCCAACGCCCAGCAGCGCGGCAATTGCCGCGGCGACATACAGCGAGCCGCGACGCCTGGGCGAGGCGACCAGACGGGCGAAGTCGGTGACGAGGTCGTTTTCGTACTGGTACTCGTTGAGGTACAGGATGCCGTCATCGGCTGCTGCCTGCTCCTCGAGCGCGACCTCGATCTGGTCGGCTGCTTCGGAGGGAACGAGGTTACTCTCTGCGTCTGCCATGCTCTTTGGACTCCTATCGCGGCGGGCTCGCCGTACGGGTTATTATGAATGCAGTATGCCGTGCGACCGCATGGCCGTCGCGGCAACAAGACTCAGTATACCCGGGGGAGCACCCATGGAATCGTTGTACCGAAAGTATCGCCCGCTCACCTTCGACTCCGTGGTGGGCCAGCAGCATATCGTCTCGACGCTCGAGCACGCCATCACCGAGGGGCGCCTGTCCCACGCCTACCTGTTCTGCGGTCCGCGCGGCACGGGCAAGACCACTATGGCGCGTATTCTGGCCAAGGCGCTGCTCTGCCGCAATGCCGAGACGGCGCGCGCCGAGGGTGCGAGCGGCTGCATGCCCGACGGCACCTGCGAGGAGTGCGAGCTCATCGCCGAGGGCAACCATCCGGACGTCTACGAGCTCGATGCCGCAAGCCGCACGGGCGTGGACAACGTGCGCGAGGAGATCATCAACTCCGTCAACTTTGCCCCGGTGCGCGGCAAGTACAAGATCTATATCATCGACGAGGTCCACATGCTCACGACGGCGGCGTTTAACGCGCTGCTCAAGACGCTCGAGGAGCCGCCGGCACACGTGATCTTTGTGCTGTGCACTACCGACCCGCAAAAGATTCTGGAGACCATCCTCTCGCGCTGCCAGCGTTTCGATTTCCATCGCATCGGCAACGAGGATATTGAGCATCGCCTGGCATACGTGTGCGAGCGGGAGGGCTTCGATTACGACGATGAGGCGCTGGCTATCGTGGCGCGCCATGCCAAGGGCGGCATGCGCGACGCGTTGTCCACGCTGGAGCAGCTGAGCGTCTTCGGCAACGGCACCGTGCATGCGGACGATGCCCGCTCGCTTTTGGGCGAAGTTTCGGACCAGATTCTGGGCGAGTTTTCCCGCGCCATTGCCGATCGCAACGTTGCCGAGCTCTATGGACTGATTCGTGCGCAGGTCGAGGAGGGCAATGACCTGCTGGAGCTGACGCGCGACCTGGTGGCGCATGTGCGCGACGTGTACGTGGCGTGCGTTGCCGGTGCTCGTGCCGAGCTGTTTGAGGGCGGCTCCGAGCAGGCCGAGACGCTTGCTGCTGAGGCTGCTGCCTTTGGCGGGCATCCGGCCGACCGCCTGGCCCGCGTGCTGACGGTGCTCGACGATGCTGCGCTGGAGATGAGGGGCGCGAGCGACGTACGCCTGGTGCTCGAGATCGCCTGCACGCGTCTGGCACGTCCCGAGGCTGATTTAACGATTGAGGCATTGGCCGAGCGCATGGCGCGTTTGGAGGCCATGGTTGCCAATGCAGCGGTACCGGCGAGCGTGGCTGCTGCTCAGGCCGCCGCGCCTGCAGCATCCGTACCCGCTGCTGCCCAGCAGCCGACGCTCATTTCGGGCGTCCGTGCTGCCGCTCCGGCGGCATCCGCTGCCCCCGCTGGTACGTCCGCGCGCCAGGGCGGTATGCCTTGGGACCGTGGTGCTGCCGCTCCGGCGGCTCAGCCTGCGCCCGTGTCAGCTTCCAAGCCTGCAGCGCCTGCACCTCAGTCTGCGCCGGCTCCGATGCCTCAGCCCGTTGCGGCCCCCGCGCCTGCCACCGCTCCGGCACCTAAGCCCCAGTCCAACAATGCCGCCCAGGTTGCCGCCGCCGGTACTGCCGAGACGCCCGCGGTCGAGGATGCCGGAGAGCTGCAGCGCAAATGGGCCGAGGTTGTCGAGCGTGTCAAGGCGCGTCAGGCTTCCTACGCAGGGCTTTTGCTCAACGCTCGCGCCACGGCCGACGACGGCTCCAAGCTCACGGTCTCGTTCCCCGCGGGTTCGACTTTTGCCATCAAGATGCTCGGTCGCGCCGATACGCAGTCGGTGGTCCTGCCGACGGTCTGCGCGGTCTTCGGTCGTCGTACCGTCGACTATGTCCTGGATGGGGGTGGCACGCCGGCTCCTCAACATGAGGAGCATTCTCCATCTGCACGGGCTGCGGCATCTGCGGACCCGCAACCCGTGTCCTCGGCGGCCCCTGCATCCTCGAGCGCCAGCGCAACGCAGCCAAAAGCAGCACCGGTAGCGGCACCGACCCCGTCGGCGCCTAAGCCCGTCACGGCCAAACCGGCTGCTCCGACACCCGCGCCCAAGCCCGCCTCGCCCGCGCCCAAGTCATCCGACCTGGGCAAGGCCCCCTGGCTGCGCTCGGACAATCCCGCCGGCGCTCCTGCCACGGGCAAGCTCCCGACCGAGCCTGCGCCCCGCGCTCCCGAGCGCGCGTCCGCTCCCAAGGCTCAGCCGTCCGTGCCGTCTGCACCGTGGGAATCCGAGCAGGTACCCTACGACGACGCCATGGTTGGCGGTTTTGCCGCCGACACGGGCGGGGACGATCTGCCCCCGTTCGACGTGCCGGGTGCGGCGTCCGCGCCCAAGTCCGCTGCAACTGCCCCCAAAGAGGAGGGCGCTCCTGCAGCTCCCTGGGAGTCCAACCCCGGCGCCGGCAGCCCCTTCGGCCATCAGGGCGCAGCCCCGAGCATCCCGCAGACCGAGGACGAGGCCAAAGCCCTCATCCGCAGCGTCTTCGGCCAGTCCACCATCTTCAAGCCGGTGGAGTAGCTGCGCAGGCGGGTATACTGCTCAAGAAGAGAACCCCTTGCCCGGGCGCATCTGTATTTCGGACATGTGTAGCGTGGTGCCGCGCATCTCGCATTCGAGCAGGCAGGTACGCGACGGTCGTCCTAGGGTGCTGAGGTCGACACGATACGTCGCACGACTGTCTGTGTACTCGACTTGCATGTCGTTGGCAACTGCTCCGATTGTCAAAAAAGAGCCTGGCTCGGCATCAACAATCTTGGAATCTTTTATCTTGACCTTGAGCTCTTGGTAAAGGGACGGGCTGTTGTAGTAAACGGTCCGGGTCCCGTCGGTGCACTCATCGGTCGCTTCCCATTTGACGACGGGCTGGTTCGAGCTGGCTATCAGCAGTTCTGCTCCAAAGGCTATAGCATGGGTGATGACAACCAGTAATGCCCAGCCGACAAAGAGATAGAGAACCACATATGCAACGGGGTGTTTTGAGCGGATGTCTTGGAGCGCGTCGGGGGCATTCATGGGGGCACCTCCAAATTGCTGTCTGTGACAATCAAATTATACCCTGCCATCATGAGCGCCGCCTCGAGCAGCGGTTCGGCATTTAGCCATTTAGTGGTACGCAGAAAATGTCGGATTCCGGCTCTACAAGATTTAGCTTTCAATAATATGCAGATGCGAATTATTCAACTTCGCATAATCTTTGGGTGCGGCTTGCACTCCAGGACATGTATATCGACTGAGGGAACACGTCCGCCCCGCTCGCTGGCCCCGCGCCGTGGTACGATTTTTGAGTTTGAAAGTCCCGCCGTGCTCCGGCTGCCCTTGCAGCTCGGCGTGCGGCCGCACGTAAAGGAGCCATCATGGCCGGTATGAACATGCAGCAGATGATGAAGCAGGCTCGCAAGATGCAGGAGCAGCTTGCCGCCGCGCAGGAAAACCTTAAGTCCCAGACCGTCGACGCCTCTGCCGGTGGCGGCATGGTCAAGGTGACCGTTAACGGCGAGATGGAGCTCGTCAACCTCACCATCGATCCCGATGCCCTCGATCCCGAGGACGTCGATATGCTGCAGGATATGATCATGGCTGCCGTCAACGAGGCCGTTCGCGGCGTCAACGAGCTCGCCAACAAGCAGATGGGCGCCATCACCGGCGGTCTCAACATCCCGGGCATGCCGTTCTAAGACGCGCATATATATGAGTGCCAACCATAGCCTGCAAAAATTGCTCGATGAGCTGGGTCGCCTGCCGGGCATTGGCCCCAAGTCGGCTCAGCGCATCGCCTATTACCTGCTCGAGGCCGATGCCGAGGAGGCGCGTCGCCTGGCCGAGGCCATCCTGGAGGTTAAGCAGGAGGTTCACTTTTGCAGCCGCTGCTTTAACTACGCCACGGCCGACGAGTGCTCCATCTGCCAGGATTCGATGCGCGATACCACTCGCATTTGCGTGGTGGGCGAGCCGCGCGATGTCCAGGCGATAGAGCGCACGGGCAGCTACCATGGTCTCTACCACGTATTGGGCGGCGTGATCAGTCCCATGGACAAGATCGGCCCCGAGCAGCTGCACATTCGTGAGCTGCTGGCACGCTTGGGCCACGAGGACATCCACGAGGTCATCATCGCCACCAACCCCAATATTGAGGGCGAGACCACGGCGAGCTACCTGGCCCGCACTATCAAGCCGCTGGGCGTCGAGGTGTCGCGTCTGGCAAGCGGCCTTCCCGTGGGCGGCGACCTGGAGTATGCCGACGAGCTTACGCTTGGGCGCGCCATTGAGGCCCGTCGCACGATTTAGGTGGCGAGCCTGCTCCTGCCGTATGTTATCCTCGCGACGCACGGGGTAGCCATAATTTCCCCGTGCGACTGTAAGTTTGTTGTGCAACAAAGATGCTTTGTATCCGCTTATCGCATGGATGCTTTCATTCGCATCCTTAATTTGCCCATTCGTTTCGCAACCTTTTGGGTTCGCTGATACACTCAAATATGGATTCGAATGAATGCGCCGCTCCCGAGCGGCGTGTTTTTGTTCAAGACTTTAGTCTGCTGGCCGCGCAGCGGCC